>LFTS01000273.1:0-14585 GCA_001513435.1 Gammaproteobacteria bacterium DTU040 | reverse complement strand
GGGGCAGCCATCGGCATGATCACCGCGGGCTTAATGTCACTAGCTTTCATGGGCTTTGCCGGACTGGTTAAGCTATGACGCTAATTCTCACTGCAGTTGCCGTACTGTCTCTCCTCAGCCTTGTTTTTGGTGCACTGCTGGGTTTTGCTGCTGTTCGTTTTCGCGTAGAAGGCAACCCTATTGTTGAGCAAATCAATGCCATTTTACCGCAAACCCAATGTGGGCAATGTGGCTATCCCGGCTGTCGTCCTTATGCTGAGGCCATTGCTGCTGGTGATAAAATTAACAAGTGCCCACCCGGTGGCGAAGCAACAATTCAAGCTCTAGCTGACCTGCTTGATGTAGAGCCCGAACCCCTTGATGCTGCTGAAGGTGAAAAAACACCTGTAGTTGCTTATATCCGCGAAGAGGAATGCATAGGCTGCACAAAATGCATTCAAGCCTGTCCAGTCGATGCCATCCTTGGTTCCTCAAGACAAATGCATACGGTCATCAGTAGCGAATGTACCGGCTGCGATCTTTGCGTAGAACCCTGCCCCGTTGACTGTATTGAAATGCGCCCCATCGAAACCGACCTACGTTCGTGGAAGTGGCAACAACCAGCACGCCAGTACCAGATTATTGCCAGCGATAAGGAGGCCTTAGAATGACCCACTGGCCCCTAGACAAATTCCATGGCGGCATTCATCCACCAGAGAATAAAAGCCAATCCAATCAAGGTAACATCCAATACCCGCCATTACCCAAACGCTTGATAGTTCCTGTGTTGCAACACGCGGGACAACCCGCAGAGCCCTGCGTCGAGATTGGTAATTATGTGTACAAAGGTCAGCTTATTGCGCAAAACATGACCGCTATTAGCGCGTCAGTGCATGCACCCAGCTCGGGCACTGTGACCGCCATTGGTCCCGCGCCTTACCCGCACCAATCAGGCGAGCCCTACCTTGCTATAGAAATCCATACCGATGGTTTAGACCTGTGGCAAGAACCCACACCAGAAATTAATCCCAGCACTCTGACTAGCGCAGAAATTTTCCATATTATTCAGCAATCTGGCATTGTCGGACTGGGTGGTGCAGGCTTTCCTACCGCCATCAAGCTTAGCGGCAAAATCATGTCTGGCATTGATAGCCTGATTATCAATGGTACTGAGTGTGAGCCCTACATCACCGCTGACGATCTACTGATGCGCGAGCGCGCTGACAAAATTCTTGCCGGCGTAGATATTTTAGTGCAACTTACACGCCCCAAAAATGTGCTGATTGCCACCGAGGATAACAAGCCCGAAGCCCTCGCTTCTATGCAAGCAGCACTAGGCAGTCGCGCATACCAGGTTGTTAGCATACCTACACTGTATCCATCAGGTGGTGAGCGGCAATTGATTAAAATCCTTACTGGACAGGAAGTGCCTTCCGGCAGTTTGCCCATTGATCTGGGGATTATCTGCCAAAATGTTGGTACTGCCGAGGCAATCTATAATGCAGTGGTTCTTGGTCGTCCACTGATTTCACGGGTGACTACGCTTACCGGTACAGCACTTAAGCAGCCAATGAATGTGGAGTGTCTGCTGGGCACACCTATAGAAGAGTTGCTGGAATTTGCTGGACTGGATAAACAACAGCTAAGTAAGGTGATTGTTGGCGGACCCATGATGGGTTTTAGTCTAGGTAACCTAGCTGCACCCGTTATCAAAACCACCAACTGTCTAATTGCCGGTACAGCACAAGAGTTCCCTAGCCCAGAAGCTGCTCTGCCTTGTATTCGCTGCGGTGAGTGTGAACAAGTCTGTCCTAGTAACTTGCTGCCACAACAGCTGTTGTTTTTTGCCATGGGTGAGCAACACGAACAGCTCAAAGCCTATAACCTGCCTGACTGTATTGAGTGTGGTGCCTGCGCCTATGTGTGCTCATCCAAAATTCCACTGGTGCAATACTATCGTGCTGCCAAAGCGGATATTCGTCAGCACGAGCAAAAAATGGCTAAAGCAGAGCATGCCAAACAGCGTTACGAACTGCGCCAAGAACGACTACGTCTTGAAGAAGAGCAAAAAGCAGCTGAACGCCAAGCACGCAATGAGCGCTTAGCTCGAGTCAAGGCCGCACAAGAACAAGCAGCCAAACAAGAAGCACAGCAAGCACAAAGCACAGGCAGTATTAGCGATGACGAGCTGAAACATTTAAAAATTGCAGCCAGTATGGCGCAGGTTGCCTTGCGTAAGGCTGAGAAGCAACTCGCCTTGCATGATACCGAAGCCCTGCAGACGCAGGTTGCCAGCCTTAAAGACGCTGCCAAACAAGCACAGGACGCATTAGCGGCCGCACAAGCACAATTAGCACAGAGCTGGGCAACCAGCAGCCCAGCTGCCGCACCCGATGAGGCACTTAAAAAGGCTAAAATCCAACTCGCTATGCGCCGCGCTGCCGTGAAAAAAGCAGAAAAAGCCGAGACGGATGAAGCCAGTCTAAACAGTTTGCGCCAAGCGCTGCAGCAGGCGCAGCAGCAACTCGAACAACTGAACCAGACCCATGCTAAAGCATCTAGCACAGAGAACACGTCCACTGAACAAAAAACCGCTGCAGTTCCTATAAGCGATGCTATGAAAAAAGCCAAAATTGAACTGGCCATGCGCCGTGCAGCCTTAAAAAAGGCAGAAAAAGCCGGTGCAAGCGCAGATGAATTAACTCAGTTACAGCTGGCGCTCAGTGAAGCCGAGAAAAACTTGGCACAGGTCTCTAGCCCAAATAACCCAGGCTAGTCGCCGTAACAGCTTATTGGAGCCATTATGTATTTGCCACCTAAGTCCTCGCCCCATACGACAAACAAGTCCAGCACCCAGAACTTAATGCTGCGGGTAATCTTGGCCACCCTGCCAGCGTTTTTAGTTTCCAGTTATTTTTTTGGCATAGGACCTGCTATTAATGTAGCGCTGTGCATCATTTTTGCTGTGAGCATAGAAGCGTTCATTGTCAGCCTTCGTAAACGCCCTGTTAGTTATGCTCTCAAAGATGGCAGCGTTATTGTTACGGCTGTTTTGCTCGGACTGGCTTTGCCACCTTTTTCAAGCTGGTGGCTGGTGTTGATAGCGATTGGTTTCGCGGTAATTTTTGGCAAACATCTTTTTGGTGGTCTAGGCCAAAACCCCTTTAATCCAGCCATGCTGGGTTATGTCGTGGTGTTGGTTTCTTTTCCAGTCGCCATGACCAGCTGGCCGGCACCGCAGACTGTAGCCAGCAGTGATGCTTTGGCTCATGTGTTCTTGGGTACACCTTGGCTTGATGCTTGGAGTCATGCCACCGTGCTGGATACCTTAAAAAACAATCACAGCCTTACCTTGCATGAGCTGTGGCAGGACTACCCTTATTCTGGCTGGATTTCCAGCAACAGCAGCGAATGGATCAACTTGGCTTTTCTGCTTGGCGGTCTTTATCTGCTGTATAAGCGTGTATTTACTTGGCATGCGCCGGTCGCCATGCTGCTGGCTTTAGCGCTGATGAGTTTAATTTTCTGGAACGGCTCAGGCTCAGCATCTAACGGTTCACCGCTCTTTCACTTATTTAGCGGCGCCACCATGCTGGGTGCTTTTTTTATTATTACCGACCCCGTCAGCAGCGCAACCAGTAATCAAGGACGTTTTATTTTTGGACTAGGCGTAGGTGTGCTGGTCTACATTATTCGCGCTTGGGGCGGCTACCCCGATGCTATCGCTTTTTCTGTACTACTCATGAACCTTTGCGCTCCAACAATTGATTACTTCACTCGTCCACGTACCTATGGTCAACGCAAAGCAAAACGTGGCTTTAATCCTGGAGACAACTAATGACTATTCAGGATATGCAACGTTCAATTAGTAAAAACGCACTCATTCTAGGCGTGTTTGCCGCGTTAACCGTAGCTTTAGTCGCTGTTATCCAGCAAGGCACTGCAGAACCCATTCGTGAAGCACAGCGTTTAGCAAAAATGGCCGCTTTGGCTGAAATTTTGCCAACCAAAAGCTACGATAATTCTTTGCTTGACATGCAAATCACCCTAGACGACCCACTGCTTGGTAACCGCGCGCCCACCCCTGCTTATATAGCTACGCTGGCAGGAGAGCCGACTGCTATTATCTTGCAAGCCACAGCACCTGACGGTTACAGCGGCGCAATTGAGCTGCTTATAGGTATTATGGCCGATGGCCGTTTAAGTGGTGTGCGGGTACTCCAGCACAAAGAAACACCGGGGCTAGGCGATAAAATTGAGCTTAGCAAAAGCGACTGGATAACCCACTTTACCGGTAAAAGCCTGAACAATCCTAGGGCTGAACGCTGGACCGTTAAAAAAGAACGTGGCGATTTTGACCAATTTGCTGGGGCTACTATTACGCCGCGTGCTGTGGTTAAAACTGTGCAGCGCGCATTGCAGTATTTCGATGCCAATCAAGCAAACTTATTTGCTCAGAGGTTAACGGCAAATGCGCAGGAGGCCAATCAATGAGTACCAGCTATAAAGAACTCACTATCAATGGTTTATGGAAAAATAATCCGGGCTTGGTGCAATTATTGGGTCTGTGCCCTTTGATGGGAACCAGCAACTCAACCGTTAACGCCTTAGGTCTTGGACTGGCGACTATTTTTGTTCTAGCCTGCTCTAATGCGGCGGTTTCATTGATTCGTAACGCGGTCACCCCAGCTATTCGTTTACCTGCCTTTGTGATGATTATTGCCGCTTTAACCACCTGCATTGAACTGCTAATGCAGGCCTATACCTACCAGCTGTACTTAATTTTAGGCGTATTTATCCCGCTGATTACCACTAACTGCGTTATTTTGGGCCGTGCTGAAGCGTTTGCCGCTAAGAATAAATTCGTGAGTTCAACCTATGACGGTTTTGTCATGGGATTAGGTTTTGCCTTAGTGCTGGTCATCATCGGCATGGTGAGAGAATTACTGGGTACCGGAACTTTATTTACCAATATGCAGTTGCTGTTTGGCTCAATGGCGGCTAATTGGCAATGGACGGTATTTCCCAACTACGAAGGTTTTTTACTCGCTGTCCTGCCGCCCGGTGCTTTTTTGGTCTTAGGGCTAATGATTGCGTTAAAAAACCAAATCGACAGCTATATTCTCGCGCGCACCCCCGTTAACATGCCTGCGGCGGCCGATCGCCGCGTGCGGGTGACCGACTAAAAGCCATTGCTCACAAACCAGTCGCGCTGGGTAGTCTCTAGGCGAACTCACGCTTGCGGCTTAAAATTGCTGCTATAATCCGAAAAACTTCGCTTAGGACACTGATATGATTAGAAAATGCCTCTTCCCAGCTGCAGGTTATGGCACACGTTTTTTACCGGCCACCAAGGCCATGCCTAAAGAAATGCTGCCCATAGTAAACAAACCGTTGATTCAATACGGTGTGGAAGAAGCACTAGATGCTGGCATTACCGACATGGCTATAGTAACTGGACGTAATAAACGCGCTATTGAAGACCATTTCGATATTAGCTATGAGATCGAAGCGCAAATTCAAGGCACCGATAAAGAACAGTACTTGCAAGGCATTCGTCGCTTGATGGATAACTGCACGTTCTCTTATACCCGTCAGATAGAAATGAAGGGCTTGGGACACGCTATTTTAACTGGCCGGCGCCTAATTGGTGACGAACCTTTTGCAGTAGTACTGGCTGATGACCTGTGTATTAACCTTGATAACGACGGCGTGCTCAAGCAGATGGTGCAGCTATACAAGCAGTTCCGCTGCTCTATTGTCGCGATTCAAGAAGTTCCGCCAGAGGAAATCAGTAAATACGGCGTTATTTCCGGAGAGATGATTCGTGATGATATCTACCGCGTGAACTCTATGGTGGAAAAGCCTAGTCCTGAAGATGCACCCTCTAATTTAGCTATTATTGGTCGCTATATTCTCACGCCAGATATTTTCGAGCTTATCGAAGAAACCGAGCCTGGCAAGAGCGGTGAAATTCAAATCACTGACGCATTGATGAAGCAAGCACAGCGCGGTTGCGTGCTGGCCTATAAATTCAAAGGCACTCGCTACGATTGCGGCAGCGGCGAAGGCTTTATGGCAGCGACGCAGTTCTGCTATGACAATCTGTATCTGAAAGGCTTATCGTTCTAAAATAACTGAATACGCTTTCTAACAGGTCAAATCTGTTAGAAAGTTATGGGTTGTTAGCCACACGCTGCGCAATAGACTCAGCAATGCCCGCCACGCTTAAACCACATTCAGCCAACATCTCAGTTTGATCACCATGATCAATATAGCTATCGGGCAAACCCAGTTGTAACAACGGAATATGCAACTGCTGACTGTGCAAGTATTCACCCACCGCGCTACCCGCCCCGCCTTGAATTGCGTTTTCTTCGATGGTCACTAACAGCTTATGGCTGTGCGCCATTTGCGTAATCATGCTTTCATCCAGCGGTTTGACAAAACGCATATCGACCACGCTTGCATTGAGGTCCTCAGCAACGACTAGCGCATTGGCCAATTGATTGCCAAACACCAGCATGCAGATGCCTTCACCTTGGCGGCGCAATACGGCTTTACCAATCTCGACACCTTCAAGACTGTCCTGCACGGTCGCATTGGGTCCGGTGCCGCGCGGATAACGCACAGCGGCTGGGCCTTGGTAGTGATAGCCAGTGTTTAATAATAAGCGTAATTCGTTTTCGTTGCTGGGCGTCATAATCAGCATGTTGGGAATGCAGCGCATATAAGACAGATCAAAACTGCCGGCATGCGTCGCTCCGTCCTCACCAACCAACCCAGCACGGTCGATGGCAAACAACACATCCAAATTCTGCAGTGCCACATCATGAATCAGTTGATCATAGGCGCGCTGCAAAAAGGTCGAGTAAATGGCTACTACGGGCTTACTTCCTTCACAAGCCATACCCGCAGCTAGGGTTACAGCGTGTTGTTCAGCAATCGCCACATCAAAATAACGTTCTGGGAACTGCTCACTAAAGGCAATTAAGTCTGAGCCCTCTTTCATTGCTGGGGTAATACCCAACAAGCGCTCATCGGCAGCGGCCATATCACAGAGCCAGCGGCCAAAAATATGTGAATAGCGCGGGCTAGTGGCTTTGACAGCATTGGCAGGATTAATCGCATGGTAAGCAATCGGCGAAGTTTCTGCGGGTGCTAAGCCTTTACCTTTTTTGGTAATCACATGTAAAAATTGCGGACCTTTAAGTCCACGCATATTACGCAGTGTAGTCAGTAAGGTCGGTATGTCATGGCCATCGATAGGGCCAATATAATTCCAGCCTAGCTCTTCAAATAGAATACTGGGGGAAATCATGTTTTTAGCATGTTCTTCGGTTTTACGCGCTAATTCCCAAGCCCCAGGTACTTTAGAAAGAATTTTTTTGCTGCCCTCACGCATGCTGGTATAGGTGCGACTACTAAGTATTTTCGCTAAATGTTGCGACAAACCACCCACATTATTGGAAATCGACATGTCGTTATCATTGAGGATCACCAGCATGTCAGCTCCCGTTTCTGGTGCATGGTTCAACGCCTCAAACGCCATCCCTGCTGTCATCGCCCCATCACCGATAACGGCTACAGTTTTGCGTGGATTACCCAGCAGTTTATTGCTAATCGCCATGCCCAATGCTGCACTGATAGAAGTGCTGGAATGGCCTACACCAAAGCAGTCGTAAGGGCTTTCATCGCGCTTAGGAAAGGCACTTAAACCGCCTTTGGTACGCATCGTCAACATGCGATCGCGCCGTCCAGTCAAAATTTTATGCGGATAAGCCTGATGCCCCACATCCCAGACTAAGCGATCATCTGGAGTATCAAAAACGTAGTGCAATGCCACCGTCAGTTCGACCACGCCAAGGCCAGCGGCAAAGTGCCCGCCCGTTTGCCCCACACTATAGAGCAAAAAATTGCGTAACTCGTCCGCAAAAATTTTCAATTCTTTTTCTGATAAAAAACGCAAGTCCGCTGGACTGTCAATACTGTCCAGTAGCGGAGTGTCTGGGCGCTGTGCAGGAATTTCATCAAAAATTATTGGCATATAACTGTGTCTTTTTTAGCTAAATCCAGGTCAACATCTTAGCGTGTTTGCTCTATAAATGCTGCGCGAGTCTATCTGTGTTCTATATTAAACAGTGATTTTTGTAAGCAAAAACGTCACCACTTCATCAACCGCTACTGCTTGGGTTTCACTATCACGACGGCCTTTATACTCATAACTGCCAGCAGCAATACCTTTCTCGCTCACTACGATGCGGTGCGGAATTCCCATCAGTTCCATATCAGCGAACTTCACCCCAGGACTGGTTTTTTTGTCTCGGTCATCCAACAACACTTCAACGCCCGCCGCAGTCAACTGCGCATAAAGCGTATCAGTTGCTTCACGTACGTCAGGGTTGTCATATTTCATGGGTACTAAAGCAACGTGGAAAGGCGCCAGCGCATCCGGCCAAATAATGCCGCGCTCATCATGGTTTTGCTCAACAGCAGCGGCAACAACGCGCGATACACCAATACCATAGCAGCCCATAGTCAGGACGGTCGGCTTGCCGTTTTCACCCATCACCGTACAACCCAGCGCTTCACTGTATTTAGTGCCCAACTGGAAAATATGTCCCACTTCGATACCGCGTTTAATTTCCAGCACACCCTGCCCGTCAGGGCTCGGATCGCCAGCCACCACATTACGCAAATCCGCCACTTCAGGAAGCGGTAAATCACGCTCCCAGTTTAGGCCAAACCAGTGTTTACCTTCTTGATTGGCACCGGCGGCAAAATCGCTCATAAACTGAACGCTGCGGTCAATAATGCAAGGAATCGCTAAATCTTTCGGCCCCAATGAGCCAGGGTTGGCACCCACGGCGGCATGAATTTCTGCATCTGTGGCAAACACAAGTGGCCTTGATACGTGCGGTAAATTGGCGGCCTTAATTTCATTCAACGTGTGATCACCACGTATCACTAAAGCAACCAAAGTGCCTTCTTCAGCGCCGTGCACCACCAGAGTCTTGACGGTTTTTTCGATAGGCAAATTAAACTGTTGCACTAGGTCATCAATAGTCTTGGTATCAGGCGTATCCTGCAGGCGCAATTCTTCACTAGGTGCAGGACGGCTGCTTTCGCGAGGCATCGCCTCAGCTTTTTCAATGTTAGCGGCGTAATTTGATTGAGTACTAAAGGCAATATCATCTTCACCTGACTGTGCCAACACATGAAACTCATGTGAACCTGTACCGCCGATGGAACCCGTATCTGCCTCAACAGGGCGGAAATTCAAACCTAGGCGGGTAAAAATATTGCAGTAAGCTTGATGCATACGATCGTACGTATCTTGCAGTGATGCTTGATCCATGTGAAACGAATAGGCATCTTTCATAATAAATTCACGACCTCGCATCAAACCGAAGCGTGGACGAATTTCATCGCGGAATTTAGTTTGGATTTGATAAAAGTTGATCGGTAATTGCTTGTAACTGCTGAGCTCGTTGCGCGCTAAATCCGTAATCACTTCTTCGTGAGTTGGGCCGACACAAAATTCTCGCTGATGGCGATCTTTTAAACGCAGCAATTCCGGGCCATACTCTTCCCAACGTCCCGACTCCTGCCACAGCTCAGCTGGCTGAACCGCTGGCATCAATACTTCCAAGGCGCCAGCCGCATTCATTTCCTCGCGCACAACGGCTTCTGCTTTACGCAATGCGCGCAAACCTAGCGGCAACCAAGTGTACAGACCAGAAGCTAGTCGGCGAATCATTCCCGCACGCAGCATCAACTGGTGACTAATCACCACCGCGTCGGCAGGGGTTTCTTTTAAAGTGGCAATAAGGTATTGACTGGTGCGCATAGTTTTTCGTATCGACTGATGAAATGTGTGAGTGGTTAGATTGCAAGGCGGGTATTGTAGCGGATTTATGCCCTCTATGGCAGCAATATACAGAGCGGCTAATTTCTGTACTGCTGTGCCGTTTTAGCGCATGTCATATGTAATTTTTACTAGCCCGAAGGCAAGAAACCCAGCCGAGGCTGGGTTTCTATGTATTGCATACTTACCGCATCAGCATTACAGAATGCTTAATGGGTACTCAGCAATGAAGCGTACTTCGTTGATGTCTGGGTTTCCAGCTGCATCGTTGGCACGGTAAGTAGCATTACGTACGTGCAAGGACAGGTCCTTAGCCACACCGCTCTGTACTACGTAGCGAACATCGATATCACGCTCCCAGTTTTTACCGTTGTTGCGAGTACCGTTAGCAATTTTTGAACCGCGCACGTAACGAGTCATAAAGCTTAGACCTGGAACACCAAAGGTTTCCAAATCTAAGTCATAACGTACTTGATTAGATACTTCACCTTTCTGGTGAAAGCCGGTGTACTGAACGTCGTTCGCTAAGTAAACTGAACCACCACCGTCATAACCGTACTCGTAACCAGCATCATGATTACCCTCTACGCACTGACGCGCTACAGTGAAGGTGTGTGCACCTAGGTTGTAGGCAAATGCCAAGCTACGTACGTTGTTTTTGCTGGTGCGGTCAGCAGCTTTATCTTTCGCGTTGAAACGCGTGCTGTAAGCATTGAAATCAACTGCGAAGCTCTGATTCTCAGCAATCGGGTAGTTGTAATTAACGTTTAAGTAGTGCTTTTTAGCTTTTTGGCGATTAGCACCTTTGTGGCCTAGGTCTGCATCTGAGTAGTAGTACGCAGTGCTTAGATCGTCAGTAATATTGTAACGACCACCCACCAAGTCAATTGAGCGCAGCCAACCACTGTTTGAACTGTCATGGAAAGTCTGATCCATTGCGGTCAAAGCAGTAAAATGACCTGCATGCAACTCAAGACCTTCAATTTCGTTGCTGGTTACCAAGAAGCCTGTGGTGGTTTCTGGCAGCAGACGTGAATCGTCAGTTGACAGTACCGGCAGGTCTACAAACTGCTCACCGTACTTCAGTGTAGTGTTGGACAAGCGTGCCTTAACTGCACCGCCAGCTTGGCTGTAGTTGTCCTGCGCCTTGCCTGAACGACGGTCTGTTGGGAACATATCCATGCCTTCATGATGACGACCGCCACCTGAATCTAACTTGATACCCTGCAAACCAAAGGCATCAACACCAAAACCAACAGTACCCTGAGTAAAGCCGGACTCGTAAATAGCTTTTAAGCCTAAACCGGTCTCTTCACGATAGCCTTTACGCTTACCTTTAAGCGCATTTGCATTACTTACGTTTGTGTCACCGTTACGAAAATCACGATTAAAGTACAGAGTACGTGCGTGCAGGTCCAGCGTGCTGTCTTCGATAAAACCCTGTGACTCTGATTGTTGGCTGGCAACGGCCATCTGGCTTGTTGCTGCAGCTACAGCGAAAGCAATAACGCTCCACTTCATCTTTTGCATAGAATGTGCTCCTAGTTGAACAGATTGTTGTATTGCTAGCTTCGCTTAGCCAGCAAGTTGTATTTTTTAACGGCAGGTAGCATACCTAAGTTGTATATAGATTGCGAGAACTACAGATACCCTGTTCAGGTTATATTCAGCAATTCTTGATAACAGTCTAGCTAGCTTAGAGATGCATCTGCTATATGCGCGAAAATCGTATCCCTACCAGCACAAACCCACTAAGCGTGTCAGCATTGGTAACTCAACAATTTCACACATAAAAAAACCCCAAACCTGAGTTTGAGGCTTTTTGAATGGAGGCCGAGGCCGGAATCGAACCGGCATTCGCGGATTTGCAATCCGCTGCATGAGCCATTCTGCCACCCGGCCTAAACAAAAACGCCGCTGAAACGCGGCGCATTCGTAATTAAAACTGGAGCGGGAAACGAGATTCGAACTCGCGACCCCAACCTTGGCAAGGTTGTGCTCTACCAGCTGAGCTATTCCCGCACTGTCTCGGTGACGGACGGTATTCTAACAATTCTTAGACGCGAGTCAAGCCTTTTACTGTAATGTTTTTGTGTATTGCTCTTTCCCGAACCACAGCCAGCCACCTTAAATGGACCACAACCAAACAAAACACTATGCAGCCTCTACTCTGATTCACTGTTGAAGTATGGCGAAGCCGCTTTCACATAAATCATCATTGACCACAGCGTCAGTACGGCAGAAAAATTCAATAACACATAACCAGAAACAACCCACGGAGTAAGCTCTGGCGGATTCGCAAGCAAGATAAGTAGTGCTACCATTTGCGCCGCAGTTTTCCACTTCCCCAAGCTAGAAACGGCAACCTTGTTACGCTTACCCAGCTCGGCCATCCATTCGCGCAGTGCAGAGACGACTATTTCACGACAAATAATAATTAGCGCCGGCAAAGTTAGATAAAGATTATGGTGTTGCTGCGCCAACAACACTAACGCTGTGGCCACCAACAGCTTATCCGCAACCGGATCTAAAAACGCCCCTAAAGGCGTACTCTGCTCCAACTTACGTGCCAGATATCCATCCAGCCAGTCAGTAACACTAGCAAGAGCAAACACTGCACTGGCCGCCAAATAACTCCACTTAAAAGGCAACAAAAACAGCAGAACAAGCACCGGAATCAGCGCCACACGCATGATTGTAAGAATGTTAGGAATGTTCATGGAATAGGTCTTACCAATCAATGTTTAAGTAGGCGAGTCGTTGTGCAGCGCGCTATAAATATTTTGCGCAAGACTGGCACTTATTCCGGGCGTCTTGGCAATTTCGTCCACACTTGCTCGTGAAAGCTCCTGCAAACCGCCGAAATAGTTTAGCAGTTCTCGCCGCCGTTTAGGGCCAATACCGGGAATTCCTTCTAAAGTCGAAGTGTTGCGCGCCTTTGCTCGTCGGGCACGATGCCCCGTGATGGCAAAGCGATGCGCCTCGTCACGCACCTGTTGAATCAAATGCAGCGCTGGCGAATGCTCATCCAAACTAAGAATCGTTTGATTGTCATTTAAAAACAACGTTTCCATACCCGCCTTACGCGTAACACCCTTGGCGACACCAACCAGCGTAATCTCTTGGATTGCCAATTCCTGCAAAACCTCACGCGCCATCTGCAACTGACCTTTACCGCCGTCAATCAACAGAACATCAGGCAACTGCGCACTGTCGCTGTCGTGCTTGGCAAAACGGCGCAGCAAAGCTTGATGCATAGCGGCATAGTCATCGCCGGGCGTAATGCCGCTGATATTAAAGCGGCGATAATCTGCTTTACGCGGCCCCGCCTGATCAAACACCACGCAAGACGCCACAGTTGCTTCGCCCTGGGTGTGGCTGATATCAAAGCATTCAATACGCTTGATTTCTTCCTCGTTGAGCGCCTCGGCCAGCAAACTGAAACGCTGTTCAATCTGGCTTTGGCTGCTGAGGCGCGCCTGAATGGCATGTTCTGCATTAGTCACCGCCAAGCGCTGCCAACGTGCACGCATGCCGCGTACTTGATGGCTTATATGCAACTGCTTGTTGTGCAGCTGAAAGATGGCGTCAATCAGGGTAGGGAAATCCTCATGCGGCTGATTCACAATGATGTCATCGGGCAATTCTAGCTGACGGCCCGACAAGTAATACTGACCTAAAAAAGCATTCAGAATATCAGCACTGTCTTGTTCAATCGCAATTTTCGGGTAGTAGTTTTTACCACCAAGCACCCGCCCATCGCGCACGGTCAACACATGCACACAAGCACCGCCGGGCAAACTATACACGGCTATCACATCCACATTGCCGTGCCCGCCTTCCATGCTGTGCTGATCTTGCACGCGGCGAATCAGGCTAATTTGGTCACGATATTGTGCGGCCTGCTCAAACTCTAACTCGACTGAAGCCTGCTCCATCCGCTGGCTTAACTCTTGCGCCAAGCTGTCGCTGCGCCCTTCCAAAAACAACACCGACAGCCTTACATCTTCCGCATATTCTGCTTCGCTAACGAAACCAACACAGGGAGCTTTGCAACGTTTGATTTGATACTGCAAACAAGGGCGGCTGCGATTGCGATAAAAACTATCGCTACACTGACGCACATGAAAGGCTTTTTGCAACAGACTCAGACTTTCACGAATCGCACCTGTGCTGGGATAAGGACCAAAATAACGCCCCTGCCCTTTACGTATTCCACGCTGGATACTGAGACTGGGAAACTCATCATTGCTTAGCACTACATACGGATAGGATTTATCAGCACGCAGCAAAATATTGTACGGCGGCCGCCACTTTTTAATCAGCGTCTGCTCAAGTAGCAACGCCTCGGTTTCATTGGTGGTGATGGTCGTTTCAACTTGAGCAATTTTTGCCACTAGCGCAGCGGTTTTTGGCGACAACTGACCGCTTTTAAAATAACTCGACAGGCGGTTTTTTAGATTCTTGGCTTTGCCGATATACAGCAGCGTGCCGGCAGCATCCAACATCCGGTACACCCCGGGACGTTGGGTACATTGGCGTAGAAAGCTATTGGCATCGAAGGAGCTAGACATGGCGTCCGTTAAATAAAGGTTACTGCGTGCTGCAGTTTACACGCTTTAGTGCAGCCGCATAATAAAGTATCTATTGTACAGGCGCCAGTTTGCTCAGCCTGTGTGCGCTGCATTTACCTGACGTATATTAACGGATACTGTACACTGTAACGTCCTTGGCGCCG
>LFTS01000232.1 GCA_001513435.1 Gammaproteobacteria bacterium DTU040 | reverse complement strand
TCAATCTGCATACTGGCAGTACGCACATAGGCTTCGCTGCCGTCTGCTGACTGTACGGCAATCCATGCATCACCCTGTACGGCAACATCTAAATCACGTCCCGTCTCTTGCAGCGTGCCATAGGTAAAATCAGTGCCTGGACGCTCCGTCATGGCGTAGGCGCGAGCTGGCAAGCCATCGCCAAACACCGGCATCGAGCGTGCTTGCTCAAAATCCCGGCGAAAACCACTGGTCGAAACGTTAGCTAAGTTGTTCGCGTGCGCTTGCAACGCTTTAGTATTCTGGCTTGCACCAGTCATGGAAATGTATAGCATCTTGTCCATGGTAATCCTCCTCTTAGGGCGCGCCATGGCACCCTTTCTTGACTACCAATATCAAAGCAATATCCATGCCAGACAACAAGAGCCGTACAAACACGCTATGCACAACCACAAGAAAACGCAGGCAAAAAAAAAGCGGCAAAGAACTGCCGCTAGGAAAGAATACGAGTAAAACCTCTTGGGCTTGATAGACGTATTAAAGCTGCAAAGCAACAATACCTACCACGATACAGACCACACCAATAATTCCCTGCTTGCCCAGCCTTGAATTAAACAAGTAACGGTCCAGCACCACAGTACCTAGCACACCCAAGCTACCCCAAGCAGAGTACGCCACACTTAAGGGCATATAGTTCAGGACAAAGCTGAGCAAGACAAAGGCTAGAATAACTGCCAACAAACCGCTTAGTCCCCAAATAACACGCTTAAAGCCATCCGAGCGTTTCACGCAATACAAAGCAACTAAGTCTAGCGATACCGAACCTAACAGCAACGTCATTGGAATCATCATAGCGCCACCTTCGCGGCTACTTCGACCGTTTCATCGGCTTCATCCTTCGGTTTAGCACCTTTATCAAAGGTAACCAACAACAAGCCGAACATCATTAACGCGATAGCGAGCATTTCGCCAACACTTAAATATTCTCCGAAAAACAGCACACCCACCACGCCAATTAAAAACAAGCCCAAGCCTTCCCAGACGGCATAAGAAACAGCCAAAGGAATATGCACAACGGCGCGAGAAAAAGCATAAAAGGAAAAAGATATCATCACCGCCATGACCAAGTAGCCCAACCACGGTGAATTTGAAATCGCATATTTCATGCTTATAGTGCTGATCACTTCTGCCAACACTGCTAGGGCTAACATAACCCAGTAATACATAGTAAAACCCCTGTTAGGGATTCTCTGAAAAAGCACTGATTGTAAAAGCTTGCATAGGCTACAGCGCTTTTTTAGAGCATCCTAAAAACAACTAAAACTCTAAAAACGACTCAGTATCGTAAAAAAGGGGGCAACTACGCTAACGACCGCCACACCACTGAATGGTGAGCAAATGGGGGGAGAAAGGGGTGAAGCAAACCGCGTAAGAACTAGACATACAGCCTTGAGAGTGACCAATAACGCATGCATTATAGCAGTTTTACGTGCTTTTGCGCTGATTAAAAGCTACGCCGATAAAACAAATCCAACGAACTGGCTAGACTCGAAGCGGCTTCTAGGTATAAGCGCTTGGTTAACTCATAACGCAGCGCAATGATACTGGTAGGCTGAAACACACCCACGCCATAGCTTAGAACGAGCTTGTCGGTGATGCGTCCGCTGGCCATGACGCTACTGCTCATACCACTGCCTTCGGTTTCAAACTCAAACTCTTTTATGCCAAACGCATCCGCCATGCGGTTAACAATAGGTGCCGTGCCTAACATGCCTAACGCCAACGCTGCCTGACTCATCATATTAGAATCATCACTGTTATTACCCGATAGCGGCCGCCCAAGGAGCAACCAAGATAACGCTTGCTCTTGACTCATTACTGGCTGCGAGAAGATTTCTGTTTGTGGCTGATCGGCCAATCCTGACAAACGCAAACCTGCCGTGACATCACCCGTCACACGCACCGCCTCAATATCAATATAGGGCTGACTAATGGGGCCTGAAAACACCAAGCGTGCCCGGCGCAGTTGCAGTCTTTGCCCGTACGCCCGATAACGTCCATTTTTCAGCTCAAGCACACCTCGCCCAGACAAATTATCAACCATCTTAATCTGCCCCTGCACATCAGCGGTAAGTCCAAAACCACTAAAATGCAAACGCTCTTGACCGACCTTTATTTCAATATCCATTGCTAACGGCAGACCTGATTCTTTCTGCTCTAGCCCCAGCACATGAGCATCGGCAGAGACCCGCACCGCCTGCTCTGGCAGTTCTGGCACGGTGATATAGCCCTTGGGCACGGAAATACTTCCGCTAAGTAACAAGCGCCGCTCATCAAGACGCAGCTGCAAATCGGGCTCAACGATTAAATCAGCATAGGGCGCCACCTGAACAGGTAATTGTGTGCCGTTTAAATCGATATTCACCAGCAAAGCATTCTGCCAGTCAACACGGCCATTCAAGTGCGCCTGCCCATCTACGCCACTGCGCCAACCGCCTTCAATTTTGGCCAAGCTGCCGTTAATCTGTACTTGCACCCAGAGCTGCTCCAGACTCAACGGCAATCGATCACCGGCTAACAAACCGTTCGTTAAATTGATTTGCCCATCAATACTGGGGCTCAACAAGGTGCCACCGATCGTTCCTTGCCCTTGCACCAAGCCTTGGATTTTCTCTATCTCTGGCACAAACGCCTTTAATGGCGCCAGCTCAAGACGCTCTAGCTTAAACTTCCCCTTCAGCGGTTTATCTGCTTGCTGTGGTTCCATAGCTAGATCGAGCAACAAATGACCGGTTTGAGCACCCAGCAATTCCAGCTGCAGAGTGATTTCTCGCGGATTAAGCACGCTGTTTAGCTGCAATACCCGCCAAGCAAAGTCATGACGCTGTTCTTGTTCAACATAATGCACGCTACCCTTACCCGCATCTAACTGGACGTGTCCTTGCAGTCCCTGCGGCTGCTCTTGCAGCTGTATGCGGCCATTGAGCAAAGCATCCAGTTGTAAATCCTTAGGCAGCCATGGTCGCAAACTGTCTAAAGGAAAGTTTTTGAGTTGATAATCAATAGCCAGACTAGGCAATAGCTGCTGCTGTTGCGCGCACAGGCTGGCTTGTCCGCCTTTAAAACAATGGGCTCCCAGCTGCAAGTGCTGTTCATGCTGATAATCAATGTGCACCGGTTCTGTTAACTGCCAATGTTGCTGTTCGACATCTACTGTTAACTGGCGCAGCGAGCCGCGCCAATGCAAAGTCTGCACATCCAGCATCCCTTGTATGCTGGCTTGCGCCCGCGCCGGTCCCTCTAACTGCAGACTCAATTCTTGCGTATGTATATCGCCATTGCCGTGCAACTTTAAGTCGCCGAACAACTGCTCCGCACTCGCCAGCTTTGTAGCATTTAGCTTAATATCCGCTTGACCGCTGGACTCAAGCCTGGCCTGCACATCCAGCTGTTTGACTCGATAACCCTGATACGCCAAGCCTTCAGCTTTAAGGCTTAAGGCTCCAGCAGGCTGCTCTAGCCGCCCACTAATATCCACCTGACCATGCACTCGCCCCGCTGTTCCGGGCAGGATTTGCGTCAGTCTTGGCACATCCAGCTGTAATTTCCCCGCCAGTTGTTCATCAACTTGCACATGCCCACTAAGCTGATTATCGCCCAGCTTTACCAACAACTCGGCAAGCTGCCAGTGCTGCCCTGCGCCGGACAGATTGCCTTGCACACTGGCTTGTTCGCCACGTAACTGACCAGCAAGATGGATCTGCGCCTCAGCGCTTAATTGCTCAGCAAATTGCCCTGAAGTAGTAATATCACCCGCCAAGTTACCAGGCAAATCAGCCACCCAGTAAGCAGGGTTTAACTCATTGACGTGTAACTCACTGCGCCAGCGTACACCTTGGGTAAAATCGAGTTGAGCATCGCCCTGCACCTGTCCCGGTCCAGCAATCACCTGCAGTGTATAAATATCCAGTTGCTGCTGATCACCGCGCAACTGGGCATTGACCTCAAACTCACCCGCTGGTCCTAACAATTCAGACGCCAACTCTGCTTGGTAGCGCTGCTCTTGGTAACTCAACCCAATCTGCGCGCGATTAAGCTCAATACCCACGTCCTCGACACCTAATAACTGGTGCCAACTGAGTTGCTGCAAATACACCTGCGCCTGCGCAGAAAGCTCATGCTGCCAATCCAGCTGCCCAGTTATTTGTGCATAACGCGTGTCTGACTCAATCAACTTAAGCTGTTTAATGTTGACTGAATACTGATCAAGCACGCCTTCACCCACCAATTCAATGGGTTGCTGATTGGCTAACAGTCGCGCCGACTGCTGCCACTGATAACCGGCCGCCAGATCGCCTTGGGCGCTAACGGATAACTGCTGCACTACTAACTGCTCGGGCAACACCGCTACCAACTGCAAGCGCGTGAGTTCTAGGCTCAGTTTGGCGGGCAAATTCGCTGCCAAGGGTTGTAGTTCAGCGGTCACACTGCCCTGTAACACACCGGTTAATTCGCCCTTGAGCAGTAATTGCTCAAGTGTGCCGCTGATGTCTAAGTTCAGCTGTTGTTCGCCCAATTCAGGCAATATTCCCTGCGCCTGAATCGTTAGCTCCAACGGCCAGCCTTGCTTGGCGGTAAGCGAGCCCTGTAGCTCTAGTGTATTTTCTTGATAGGCCAGACTCAACTGCTGGATCTGTAATTGGTTATCTACCCACTGCGCCTGCGTCTCTATACCCTGCAGTATCAGCTCATCATTGAACAACAACTGTTGCAGGCTAAACTGCGCCACACTGATAGTAAGCGGCAGTTGCAAATCAGTTAACTCGAAAGGCTCAGAGTCCGTATTTTCTTCATCATTTTCCAATACCTGTATGGACAGCTGCCTAGCCGACAATTCCTGCACACAAAGCTCTGCGCGCCACAGACATCTAGGGTCAATCGCCATGCTGACCTGTTCCAGTTGAATCTGCGT
Source organism: Gammaproteobacteria bacterium DTU040 (assembly GCA_001513435.1). Lineage (GTDB taxonomy): Bacteria > Pseudomonadota > Gammaproteobacteria > Pseudomonadales > Pseudomonadaceae > Thiopseudomonas > Thiopseudomonas acetoxidans. Next base: position 4,831 of record LFTS01000232.1, on the reverse strand, counting down.
CTGCTCATCCTGCCACTGCAGATGCTCAGCCGACCACTGGCCCAGCAGCGTACCGGTAAAACTGTGCACGGTTAAGTCCGGCACTTGCCTGAGCAGCCACTGACTGCCGGACTGTGTTGACAGCAGTACTAACGGTGCCAGCAACAAAACCAAAACAATCGCCGGCAGGATGAGCAGCTTGATTAGCCTGGACTTGCTCATAGCTCAGGCCCCATGGAGAAGTGAATGCGCCACCCTCGGTCATCATTGAGTGCATGCGCCCAGTCCAAGCGTAAAGGACCTATCGGTGATATCCAGCGCACGCCGACACCGACGCCCGTCTTCATGGCATCAGCCCAGTTTTCCACTGCATTACCCCGGTCGACAAAACTAGCGATGCGCCATGTGTCCGTCAGACTATATTGATACTCCACACTCTGCGCGAATAAATAACGACCACCGATTCGATTGCGATATTCATCGCGTGGCGAAAGACTCTGGTAATCATAACCACGCACACTCTGATCGCCACCGGCAAAAAAGCGTAGCGAAGGCGGGATACGGGCATAATTATTGGTGGCAATAGCTCCCACCTGGATACGACCTAAAAACCTATGCTTGTCGGCCAGCGTAATCAGACCGCGCACCAACGCGCTGGCATGCAATACATCCGCATCGGCGAAAACATCCTGTTTCGCACCGCTAATATCTGCTTGCAGTCGATAACCTACGCTTGGGTCTATGGCTGAGTCGGATTTAAGTTTGCTAAAACCCAAACTAGGCAGCAAAAACTGACTGCGCTTTTCTGGCTGCGCTCGGCCATAGTCGTATTTTTCTTCATCCCAGCGCAATCCCACTACACGCTGCCAATCATGGCCCACATGTTTGTGCCATTGTGCACCGTAGGTGTAACGACGACTCTGTGCGTCCATATACTCTTCACGTTGATAGCCTGAAACAAAACGCAACTGATCAGTTAGCGGTGCTTCTAACGGAATGGCATACCAGCCGGTAACATTCTGCTGCGGCTTTGACCATTCTGTTTCAAAGCCTAGCTTGTGCCCGTGCCTATTAATTCGGTGCTGCTCCCAATTAAAGCGCATCCTGGGTCCAATATCGGTAGAAAACCCCGCACCCACGCCAAAGGTCCGTGGTTTCACCCGCTGCAGACTGACACGAACCGGTACTAATAAAGGTCCATCAGGCTCACCCACGGCATCCACACGAATCTGTTCAAAATACCCCGTGGCTTGCAAGTTTTGACTTAGTCGTGCCAAAACCGCTGAGTTATACGCATCCCCTTCTTTAAAAGGCACTAATCGGTTTAACAATTGTGGCTCAATCCAACTCTGCTCAGAAAACTCAACAGCACCCAAGTAATACCGTGGACCACTATCAAAATGCAGGCTGATGTCCGCAGCGCCCATTTCGGGTTCAATATCTAAACGTTGCTGCGTAAACTTGGCCATAAAAAAGCCATAGCGCAACGCATATTGCTGCAGCTTAGACTTTAAATCCTCATAAGCACCATGATGTAAAATCGCACCGGGCAGCAAACGTTCGTCTGCAAGCTCGGTAAATACAGGCAGCTGATTGGCTTGACCCAACACCTGAATATCAACCTTACGCAAACGCACCGGCTCAGCCAAAGCAACCTCGATACGCAACTTAGGCTTATTACCCGACACAGTAGTAACTTGATAGCTATTTTGATAATAACCAAGCGCTTCACTGGCTTGACGCGCCATGCTTAACGCCGTGCTGCGATAACGCTGCAACGCTTCTTCATCATAGTCTTCCAGATTGCCTATATAGGCCTGAATATTCTCTTTGATAGCTTTATTGGCGGGCTTTACCACAATATCAAGGCGCACTTGTGACCACGCGCATGGCAACCAGAGCAAAAGTAAGAGAATGACAAAAAGACGTATTAACATGGGTGCATTTTACCTTGTCCCACACTGGGCTGCAGATTTTTAAAAGACTGAGCACGCAGAAAATCTAGCCGCACCCAAGGATTTATCGCCCTGAGTCTGTATAATCACACACTTACGAAACACGCAGTACAGCATCAGGTAATTCAGCACTATGAAAATCATTTCTTTTAATATCAACGGCCTTCGTGCGCGTCCGCATCAGCTAAGCGCCATTATCGATAAGCATCAACCAGACGTTATTGGCTTACAAGAAATCAAAGTGGCCGATGAACAGTTCCCACTAGAAATGATTCACGAACTGGGTTATCACGTTGAGTACCATGGGCAAAAAGGTCACTACGGTGTTGCTCTGCTGTCTAAACAAGCGCCTTTAAAAGTACACAAGGGTTTTCCCAACGATAGCGAAGATGCGCAGCGCCGCTTTATTTGGGCTGAATACACCGGACTTAATGGCGAACCCATGATTGTGATGAATGGTTATTTCCCGCAAGGAGAAAACCGCAAACACGAAACCAAATTCCCCGCCAAAACCAAATTTTACGCCGATTTACAGCAGCTACTGGAACAGCAACTCAACAACCAACAGCCTGTTATTTTAATGGGTGATTTTAATATCGCCCCAGAAGATGCCGACATCGGTATTGGCGAGCACAACGCCAAACGCTGGCTCAGCACCGGCAAGTGCTGTTTTTTACCCGAAGAGCGCGAATGGATGCAGCGTTTAATGAGCTGGGGTTTTATTGATAGCTTCCGTCACGTAGCTCCTGATACCAGCAACACCCTAAGCTGGTTTGATTACCGCAGCCGTGGTTTTGAAGACAACCCAAAACGCGGTTTGCGCATCGACCTAATCCTTGCCAGTCAAGGTCTTGCCGACAACCTGCTGGATGCGGGAATTGATTACGAAATCCGCGGCTTGGAAAAACCTTCGGATCATGCGCCCGTTTGGTTAACCCTAGGCTAGAGCCTTTATGCCTGATTTTTTCCAGACGTTTTTTAACTGGAGCGCCAACCACCCCATCCTGCTTGCTGCAAGTATCTTTGTCATCGCTTTTTTAGAGTGCTTGGCGCTGTTTGGCATTCTCTTTCCTGGTGTGGTTTTACTGGTTTCGGTTACCCTCATCGCTGCTAACAGCGACTTACCCCTATGGCTGACCCTGCTGATGGCCAGCTCTGGCGCCTTTAGTGCCAACCTGGCCTCTTACACCCTCGGAGCCAAGCTACAAAGCAAAACTGAAAAACTGGGCTTATTGCGCAAAAACCCTGTTTGGCTGGTGCATGCACAGCTCTATTTACAGAACTACGGTTCAGCCAGTATATTTTTTGCCCAGTTTGTTGGCTTGCTCAGACCTTTGCTGCCTATGGTTGCAGGTATGGTCAGCGTGCCACGCCAGCAGTTTAGTATTATTATCCTGTTCGCCTCCCTGTGTTGGTCAGCACTATTTATTTTACCCGCTTGGTTTACCGGCACTGCTATGCATATCGAGCCGCCAGATGGTTTTTGGCTGCAAACCCTAATCCCCTCGCTTGAGTTCTTGAGTATCCTAATGATCAGCTACCACCTTACCCGCCGCCAACATCAGTGGCGCTATGCAGCGATAACCCTAACCGCCGGCTTACTGCTACTGACTCTAATTATCAGCCTGCCTTGGCTAAGTCAGTTCGATGCCTTTGTGCTGGATCTTGCGCAGCAGCTACGCACCCCCGCACTCGACAAGCTGATGCTGATTAGCACACTGGTAGCGGATCGTTATATCCAGCTGGCGTTGTGTGCCTTGCTCTGTTTGTTCTTGTTAATACAGCGCGCTTGGGCTGCATTGTTTTTTACTGCCGGCAGCATTCTAGCGGGTTACGGTGCAACACTGGTATTAAAACACCTACTGCAACGCAGTCGTCCTGAAGTTTTGCTCGAGCCTTTATCTGGCGGTAGTTTTCCCAGCGGTCACAGTGCGCGCGGATTTTTGTTTTTTCTGATCATCGCGATCTTACTGAACCGTGGCTTGGCCATTAATTGGCGTATTTTAACCATTACGATGGCTTGCGTTCTTGCAAGCTTGGTGGCGTTTTCCCGCTTTTATTTAGGCGCGCACTGGCCAACGGATACGATGGCAGGCGCTTTGATTGCTATAGCGGCTTGCGGCTTTTCCCTCACCGTACTGCAACCTAAATGCCCACCGACTCAGCTCGGCGCAGCATTTTGGTATAAATACTTTATCCTTAGTGGCGTTTTACTCGTCGCCGCTATTATCTGGCAACTTCCAGCGGCAATGATTAAATACCAGCTCTAAAAACCAAGCTGTGCACAAATCTCAGCCCATGCCTCTTCTCGGCGAATGAACGCATTTTGTGCTAAAATTCACAACTTATTATTTAACACGACACCGATTTGCAACTATTTCCCAGTTTACTGCGACAAGAGGCCTACATGAGCGTATCCATTAAAACACCCCAAGACATCGAAAAAATGCGTGTCGCCGGCCGTTTGGCCGCCGAAGTACTCGAGATGATTGAGGAGCACGTTCAGATAGGTGTCACCACTGAACAGCTCAATACTCTGTGTCATGACTACATCGTTAATGTACAAAAAGCCATTCCCGCACCGCTAAACTACAACGGTTTCCCTAAGTCTATTTGTACCTCGATCAACCATGTTGTGTGTCATGGCATCCCTAATGACAAAGCGCTTAAAGACGGTGACATTATCAATATTGATATTACCGTTATCAAAGATGGTTATTTTGGTGATACCAGCAAAATGTTTATGGTCGGCACCGTTCCTGAGTGGGCGCAGCGTTTGTGCCAGGTAACACAGGAATGCCTGTATAAAGGTATCGAATTAGTCCGCCCCGGCACACGCTTGGGTGATATAGGCGCGGTGATTCAGCAACATGCCGAAAAAAATGGCTATTCCGTAG
>LFTS01000170.1:5842-22999 GCA_001513435.1 Gammaproteobacteria bacterium DTU040 | reverse complement strand
AGCAAGTGTTGGTATGTTTCTTTTTCCAGTGGAAAATAAGCTTATCGAACTTCCAGCCTGCTACAAGCACACCGTCATCATCGCGTAGCATTAAACCGCCGTCTGGCTCAAGGATTTCACCACTATCTGGGTCATAACCTTCAAAGCGCATAGTTAATGCTGTCTTCTTATTCTTCTGGCCAACATTGTGGCGACTGGCAAAATCCATTCGCTCTGGCTCAATTCTTGTGCCATAGGCTCGTAAAAAAACCTCAAGATCATCTAGGTAAGTGCCAACGTTTGGCTCCGGCGTCATTAATGTCACTGCACCAGCTGAGTGACTCTTTAGCTCCCAATCCATAAAGTCAGGATCTGATGAACCATTTGGTGTAATCCCAAACTGAGCTTCCAGCGTATAACCCGCACCATTTTGCGCTTTATAAGTGATTAACTCACCGTCAGAATTAAGACGACACGATTCAATAGGACCTTGAAGGAAGATTTCTTTTAGCTTTCTCAGCAGTTTTTCTTCACTGGATTCTTGCGTTGCTGAATACTCATAAAAAACAGGGGCAACTAGTCGCGCATTACCACTTTCAACAATCGCTTTAAGCTCATCATGTAATGCACCATCCCAGGCACTGCAGTGCGCCCAAACCTTCTGCTCATCTACACCAAGAACCAAATAACGCTTGGTATTAAGACGCGCAACTCGCTCTTGCGCTGTTGGCGGTTGCATCAGGTGGCTGGGCGCAATGCCCTTTTTTCGACTGCAGCCACTAAGAAATCCAGACAATCGTGTTTCGGGATATTTAGGGTAAAGAATGATCTGAGCATTAGGAGCTAAATCTGTCTCACCTTTAAGATCAATCCAGTACAAATCAAGCGGAGCTTTAAATATAGCGCCCTTGCTGCTCATCCCCGCTGAATAAACGTCACCAGATGGAATAGCACGAATCACTTCAAAGTCTGCACCCAAATAAATTTGCTGTTTCGAGTTGTCATTATTAGCCAAAGGCTTAATAAAAATCCGCTTAGCACCATGGTGTTTCAGTTGTTCGACAAGTATTTGAAATTCGCTCAAGTGACCTCCTTATGCCATACCTATTTTTTACTCTTCCAACATACCAATCATCACTATTTTATAAAAATACTACAGCCAGACACCGTATGTCAGATAACAACCTTTTTTATGCATAAATAAAAAAACTATTTATACTGTATATAAATACAGTGTTATTGCTATAGAGGAACGATTGTGTGATCATTCGTCACACAAAATACCCAGAGGAAAAAATCATGAACCAGCTTGAATTAGACTGCGGCCAAATCTCGGTTGATGGACCAACAGATCTTGAAGTCATTTCAAAGCTTTTGGAGATTTATGACCAGAAATTTTTAGCCGAATACCTTAACCGAATACCCCATAACAACTGGACGAGAGAAACTATTAATCGCTGGGTTAAAGGCAAAGCCACACCCAAACTTAGCAAAATCGAATACGACCACCTAATGGCACTATTACCTAAACCTGTGGTGACACCTGACAACTACGATTTTAAATTTATCGACCTTTTCGCCGGTATTGGTGGAATCCGCAAAGGCTTTGAAGAGCAAGGTGGCTTATGCGTGTTTACTAGCGAATGGAATAAATTTGCAACACGTACCTATAAAGCTAACTTTGCCTGCGATGCATCTTTTCATACCTTCAATGAAGATATTCGTGATGTAACCCTAAGCGCCGATCCCTCAGTATCAGAGCAAGAAGCATACAATCATATCAATCGTGTAATTGCGGACCACGATGTGCTGCTGGCTGGCTTCCCATGCCAGCCATTTTCACTTGCTGGTGTGTCCAAGAAAAACTCCCTAGGTGTTAAGCACGGTTTTGAGTGTGATACCCAAGGAACTCTTTTCTTCGATGTCGCACGAATTATCGCTGCAAAACGCCCCGCCGCCTTTGTTCTTGAAAACGTGAAAAACTTAAAGAGCCATGATCGTGGAAAAACTTTTAGAACCATCATGAAAACGCTTGATGAGTTGGGTTACTGGATTTCTGATGCCGATCATACTGACGCTAAAGACCCGAAAATCATTAACGGCTCTAACTGGGTACCACAGAATAGAGAGCGTATTATTTTAGTGGGCTTTCGTAGAGATTTAAACGTGCACGAAGGTTTCAGTTTGAAAGACTTACCGATTCCTGAGAGCACACCGACACTTGGCAATATTTTAGAGCCTTGGGTTGATGACAAATATATCCTGACACCTAAACTGTGGGAGTACTTGTTTAATTATGCTAAGAAACACCAAGCAAAAGGAAATGGCTTTGGTTTTGGCTTAGTAGGGCCTAATGATAGAACTCGAACACTATCAGCCCGCTATTACAAAGATGGCTCAGAGATCCTTATTGACCGCGGCTGGGACTTTAGTAAAGCTATTACAGACGAGACCAATCTACTTAATCGTCCACGCCGTTTAACGCCATTGGAGTGCGCTCGCTTGATGGGTTTCAGTTCTCCAAAAGGTAATGAGTTTAAAATACCTGTTTCAGATACCCAAGCGTATAAACAGTTTGGCAACTCCGTTGTTGCCCCTTTATTTGCCGCAATAGCTAAACATATGAAGCCGTTTATTATGGCAGCTATAGCAGCTAGAAGTAGCAAACACGCCGCTTAGTCTCTCCCATTGCACGACATATTTCATAGCTGACAGAGTGTGTATCACATTGCTCAACAGTCTCACATAAAAATGGCCGGCCATAGTGGCCAGCCATAAAATCCTGTGCTTCACCTATTCCTTTTGGCTCCAGCACAGGGATGCCCTACTGTTAAAATCGTTTTAGAAGCCGATAACCTTGCGGTTAGCTTCTAACAAACTGGCACCCATTTCTGCAGGGTTTGCTGGCTTGATACCATCGCGCAAGTCTTCTGCCTTATTGCCTGTATTGGGCAGGTAAAGTGCACACACTGATGCTGTTGCGCCTTTCTTAAGCGCGCCATCTAGCAGCTGTGCTGGTGTCACATTATTTGGCTTAAGTGTTTCACCCTCCGCACCCTTTAAAGCGATATCACCCGCCTTGTCGCAAAGTAAAATATCTACCTGCGCACCTTGTTCTTGCATTTGGTTGGCTAAGACCATCGCCATACCTTGGGCCATGGTGCTGGCTGAGGTAAGGGAAACAGTAACCTGTTGTTTTTCCGTCGCTATGCTGTAACTACTGATGGCGGCTAAAACTAGTGCAACGAATGTTTTTCTCATCTTGGCTCTCCAATAAAACATAATTCATTATATGGAGAGATAGATTAAACAAATATGAAGCGAATACGAATGCGCCTTAACAGCGCACTCATATTGCTAGATGGGAGCAGGACTAATAAGCCGCTGCTTGATGGATAACGCCACTGTAGTTCTCTGGCTCAATCAAGGCTCGATGCAGGGCGATAATGGCCGCATCGTAATCACTTTCTTGTACCACTATCTGCATTTCTACTTGGCGAATGGTTTGCTGCAATGCCTGAATGCTGATACCCGCATCGGCCAATGCTGTCGCGGTTTTCGCCAAAATGCCTTTGATTTTCATGTTTGAGCCAATGGCTGAAACAATCGCTACATTATGTACCGTTACTTCGGCGCTGGAGTAATGCTCTTCAATCAAGCGCGCCGCACGATTAATAATCTTGCGTGAGCCAGCACAGTAATAGGTAATGCTGTTGGCATCGCGTGATTTATTCACCACATAGAGCTTGAGTTGCTTGATAATATTGGTGATTTCGGTGTCGTAGTTCATATCGCCCAGCATTTCTTGGTCGAACACTTCAATACCAAATACATCTTTACGGCCCGCAATAATTTCTACACGCGGTGTTTCGCTGGCATAGTCTTGGCAAATCAGAGTTCCGGTGTGCTCAGGCTCAAAAGCGTTTTTAATACGCAGCTCAACACCGGCGCGGCGCAAGGTTTTACCGGCACGAGGATGAATTGCCTCCATGCCTAGATTGGATAACTGATCCGCTACATCGTAGTTGGTCATACCAATAGTTACCACCTTATCAGCGCCAACCAAATTAGGGTCAGCCGTACTCAGGTGAAACTCTTTATGAATAATGGCTTCTTTGGCGCCAGTTGCGGCGGCAATCTGAGCAAAGGTGATCTCGGTATAACCGCGATCAAAGGTGTTCATCAGACCTTCAGTGCAGTGAGTGTAGCCAGGCGCAATCACCAGCTCTTTACTGAAATCGATACCCTGAAAATGGTGCGCTATCATTTCAGCAAATGGCAGTGGTGTCGTCGCTTGCCAACCCGTCAGGTCAACATAGCGCGCGTTGATACCTTTTAACTTCAAAGCCAATACCGTATTAAAAGCACTATGAGCCTCACCCAGCGAGGCAAGCATCTCACGTACTTTAATAAGGTGCTCGGTGAGCTGGAAATGCCCGTAGTTACACAGCTGGTGCAGGCTGTGCATCACTTCAGCACAGTCATCAATACGGCTATTAATAAACTGATTAGCTTGGTCCAACGCATGGGCGCTGTCGGGGAAGATTTCAGCATTTTTAGCTAGCATGGCCGCGCGTACCACCTCTAAAGGTTCTTGCCATGCTTGTTCGCCACTGGCTTCGGCAAAACGTTGGTAGACGCCGGGCTCACCGGTTTTTTTGTGCTCCAGCAGCTGGTTGGTCATGCCACTGTATGCGGAGACCACAAAAATACGCTGATACAAGCCGTGCTCTGGATGTTGGGTTAAAAAAATATTGTTTAACACGTCCGCAAAACTGCTCATGGACGTGCCACCAATTTTTTCTACTGTATGCATGAGGTATGAGCCTATAAATAAAGGGGAACTGTAAGCTCGAAGACAGCGGCTTCAAGTAAAATCGCCTGATTATCAGCGATGCCGCAAAACTGTGCAATTATCTTGGTGCTTTATGCTGCAATAACGTAATCATAGCTATATGCGCGGACAGCACGCCCGCGCTTGGTAAACGCTTAGCCTTCCAGTGGATAAACACCGTCTTTATCATGCACTTCTTTGCCACTAAGCGGTGGGTTGAAGACGCACGCCATTTTCATTTCACTAAAGCCGCGCAACAGGTGCTCATCGTGCTTATCTAAAATATACAGCGTGCCGGGTTTGATTGGATATACCTTGCCGTCAGCTAAGGTTTGAATTTCACCTTCGCCACTAATGCAGTACACAGACTCCAAATGGTTTTTGTACCAGATATGGGTTTCAGTGTTGGCATAAATAGTGGTGATGTGGAAAGAAAAACCCATATTGTCATCTTTGAGCAACATGCGGGTGCTTTCCCAGTTTTGCGCAACGACACGGCGTTCGCTATTTTCACATTCGGCCAGAGTACGGACGATCATGGTCAAATTCCTCATTGGTATATGTTTAATGAATTACTCAGCGCTAACCAAAAAAAGATTAGCGCTGCATTAGTCGATCTATGTTTAGGAGGCTTTGTTAACTTGCTTGTCTGCAAAGGTGTCTGCAAAAGCGCGATCAAGAATATCCATGGCCTGATCAATCTGTTCTTCGCTAATAATCAGTGGGCATAAGCACTTAACCACCTGGCTGTAGGCACCACTGGTCTCAATGACCAAGCCGTTTTCAAACGAAAACTCACACACCTGTGCCGCCGATTCGCCATCAGGACAGTTAATACCCAGCATCATGCCACGTCCTTTTACAAACAGTTTATGCGCTGAATAACGCTTAGCGATTTGCTCCATACGGGCACGGATACGATCACCTTTGCGTTGTACGCTTTTCGCAAACTCATCGGTTTGCCAAAACTGCTCAAACGCTGCAGCGGCAGTAACAAACGCATGGTTGTTACCACGGAAAGTACCGTTATGTTCGCCCGGCTTCCACTGATCAAGTTCTGGGCGTAATAACACCACCGCAAAGGGTAGACCATAACCACTTAAGGATTTAGACAGGGTGATCATGTCTGGCTTAATGCCCATGTTTTCAAAGCTAAAGAAGCTACCGGTACGACCACAACCGGCTTGGATATCGTCCACAATCAGCAACATTTCATGTTTGCGACACAGTTTTTCTAGCCCGCGTAACCACTGGGCTGAAGCACAGTTTAAACCGCCTTCGCCCTGCACAACCTCTACAATAACTGCAGCAGGTTTGTCGACACCACTACTGGGGTCTTCCAGTAGCTTTTCCATCATAGCTATAGTGCTGACGTCCTTACCAAAATAGTTGGCATAAGGCATGCGGCTGACATCATTCAGGTTCACACCGGCACCGCCACGGTGGTGTTCATTACCTGTGGTGGCTAAAGCACCCAAAGAGACACCGTGAAAACCATTGGTAAAGCTAATAATGTTATTCCGTCCTGTCACCTTACGCGCCAGCTTTAAAGCTGCTTCAACGGCGTTGGTACCGGTAGGGCCAGTAAACTGCACGAGGTATTCCTGCATGCCGCGTGGCTTTAAAATAATGCGGTTAAAGGTTTCGAGGAAACGCTGTTTAGCTAGTGAGTACATATCCAAGCCATGGGTTAAACCATCGCTTTCAATGTAATCCAACAACGCCTGTTTCAATACAGGATGGTTGTGGCCGTAGTTAAGGGTTCCTGCGCCAGCCAAGAAATCAATATAGCGGGTGCCATCTTCAGCAATCAGCTCAGCACCTTGGGCTTGTTTAAAAATCACAGGAAATGAGCGGCAGTAACTTCTTACGCCTGATTCGTTTTGTTCAAAATGTTTCATGGGGCAACCTATTTATTGTTTTCTGGGCTACGCGGCAAAGGGCCTGCGCGATACAACACTTCGTCTTCATGCAGACCAGCAAAATGCTGCTGACTTGAGAACAAGACGCGGGTGCTGTGTTCGATACCCAGTTGATGGAATGCTTTTAAAAATAAAGCTTGAGATGCAGCGTTGTCAGGTGAAATCGTTGTTTCAAGGTAACGAACGCCTTTGGGGGCTAACCGTGCAATCAGGGCCAGCAACATACGTAATGCCAAACCTTGGCCACGCATACTGCTGTCGACAGCCACTTGCCAGACGAATAAGGTGTCTGGGCGGGCTGGGGGGCAATAACCAGAAATAAAACCGACCAACTCACCCTGTGCATTTTCCGCAGCAATAGCGGTCTGTGCAAAGTCGGTACACTGCAGTAAATTACAGTACACCGAGTTGGTGTCTAAAGGCTGGCATCGAGCTACCAGTTGATGCAGGGAGTAGCCGTCGTCGTCAGTAGGTTGACGAAATGTGACGGTAGCAATACTCAAAATAAGTCCTGTTTTGTTGTGTATTTGCTGTTTAAGCCTAAACGGGTAAAACAATAAACTCAAATCGACTACTAGGTGGTTTTAGTCGTTGACAGCGTAATAAATAGCACTGCTGTGGGCAGGGTCAAAGTGGCTAGACTCCATTGCTCATAGGCGCTAGCGAAACATGCACTTTTGTTTAAAAAAGCAGCGTTTTAGCAACGTCAAAAAATATTCTATAAAACCGATGAACGGTCGTATATGCGGAATAAGCGTTCTTTGCATCGCTGGTATTGCATCCTGTTAACAATGTACAGGTGCAGCCAAAGTGCGTTAGGGTTTAGTAGGTTTTGTTCTGGTTAGTGGGGGAGAAACAATGGCAAAAACAAAAGTTCCGACTGCTGTGATAGAGGCAGTACAGAAAGCGCGACACCTAGTGGTTTTTACCGGAGCCGGTGTTTCTGCTGAAAGTGGCGTGCCCACCTTTCGTGATGCGCTTACGGGCTTGTGGTCACAGTTTGACCCCATGCAGCTGGCAACTCCACAGGCTTTCTTGCGCGAACCCTCATTGGTTTGGGGCTGGTATGAGTGGCGTCGTCAATTACTGCTGCAGGTTAAGCCCAACCCCGCTCACAGGGCTATTGCCGAGCTAGCCCAGCGCGTACCCAAACTGACCCTGATCACCCAAAACGTGGATGACCTGCATGAGCGGGCCGGCAACAGCGAAGTTATCCACTTGCATGGCAGCATCTTTGCACCGCGCTGCTTCGATTGCACTCGCGCTTACCAATTCACTGATGTGCCGCAAATGGAACAAGAACAAGAAATTACCCCCCCGCGCTGCGAACACTGTCAGGGCATGATTCGACCCGGCGTGGTGTGGTTTGGCGAGGCACTGCCCGAACACGCCATGCAGGCTGCCTTTGCCGCCGCAGAGGACTGTGACTGCCTGTTATCCATAGGTACCTCGGGCATGGTGCAACCCGCCGCCAGCATCCCGCTGGTTGCTGCGCAACAGGGCGCCACCGTAGTGCATATCAACCCCGAACCCATGCACGTACGTGGCACAAAGGAATTCAGTTTGGTTGGTTTGGCTGGTGAGCTTTTACCAACGCTGCTTGGTGCTAAGCTTTAAGGAGCTAACAGCTCAGTGGTATGTGGCTTAGCATAGTGGTTGGGGGGAGCGCTATCAGGGTTGGGCGCGCAACAAGCTTAATACATTGAGTTCGGCGAATGATCGGGATGCACCTCGCCATACACTTCCTCTGGATCCACATCATTGAGCAGCAACACTTCTTTTACCGTTTCAATATGATCCAGCACATACTGAAAATTTTCGCCATACTCGTATTTCGTCACTTCTATGGCTTTGGGCATGTAGCTAAAAGCAATTTTTAAAGCGTTTAACGCTGTTTCATTTAGTTTGTCGCTCATTATTAACCTCACGATCCGACCGTCCGGTCATCTCTTCGTTATGTATGTGTATCTGCACAGTAACAGAGAAAACTCTTATGTATCAAGCACTTCAATGTGATAAAGCAGCTCAGCACGGTAGAGAGTTTAAAACCTACAATACTAAAGTGGTAGCACAAAGGCACCTATGGTTAGTTGTTATTAATACTGCTCGATAGACGACCACGACGCGGCACATGAGTGCCAATCTAAGGAGAGTGTTTATGTATAAGTATAGTTTAGTCGCTGCAATCGCTTTAGCTAGCTTTAGCGGTGCTGCATTGGCAAACAATAATGTAGCTGTCGGTGCGCTACATAACGGTAATGAGCTAACCGGAAAAAGTAAGCAAACAGCATCGGGTGAATATACAATCGGCGACAAAAAATACACAGTCGACGGCCAAGTTAAAGCCAAAGCTGATTGGCGTTCCTTTGCGCCCTATTTAGGTTTGGGTTGGGGTAATGCGATCGCCAGCAAGTCCAAGCTTAGCGTAAACGCTGATTTGGGTATTATGTTTACCGGCAGTTAAGTTAAAAACTACTGACTCCACCCTCGATAATGACCCAGACTTCATGCAGGCTCTTAAGCGCGAAGAGAAAAATCTGGCCAAAGACATAAAAAGTGTCAGGTACTACCCAGTTGCACAGATCGGCATAAGCTATAGTTTCTAATAGCAGCCTCCATCTCGCAAAGCCGGCTTAGGTCGGCTTTGTGTTTTAAGTGTAAACGAGTTAGGCCACGTAAAAATCATAGATATTCTTGATAATCAGCACAGAAGTAACAGCAATAAACAGCAGCCGCACAAAACCAGTGCCTTTGCTTAGTGCTACACGCGTACCAACATAAGCACCAGCGATCATCGACAACCCTAGAACAATTCCGTAACTGTAGTTTACCGAGCCCAACCCCATAAACATCAACAGGGCAGCGGTGTTGCTGGTGAGGTTTAACAGCTTCGAGCTGCCGGCAGCATTGACAAAATCAAAGCCCATAAACAGCAGCACAAAAATCATAAAGGACCCCGTGCCCGGGCCAAAAAAGCCGTCATAAAAACCGATGATTATAAGCAGTGTGTAGGCTAGTTTTTTCTTCCAGCCCTTGACCAGCATCGCTTTGGGCAGTTGCCCCAAATTCTTTTTTGCCAAACTGTAAACCAGCACAGCGATTAGCATGACAATTATCAGCGGCTGCAGAATCTCCGGCGACAGCTGGTGTACGGTAAAAGCGCCACTCATGGAACTTGCAAATACCAAAGGCAGAATTGGCAGCAGCAGACGAATATTTACTTTTCCAGCTCGCATAAAAGCCAGCATACTGGTTAAGTTTCCCAAGGACGCTGCCAATTTGTTGGTGCCAATCGCCACGGCAGGCGGTAAACCTACAGCCAGCAAAGCCGGCACAGTGATCAAGCCACCACCACCGACAACCGCATTGATAAAAGCGCCGAAAAAACCACAAACAATCAGAAAAGAAATGTTAAACCAGTCAAGCGCCATGCGCAGAATGCTCCCCGAGTTCAAGCACAGCACATGCCTGTTTAGATGCCGCCCAAGTGCAGGTATTTAATTTCCATGTAGTCATCCAGCCCGTATTTTGAGCCTTCGCGCCCTAGTCCTGAGGCTTTAATACCGCCAAAGGGAGCCACTTCGTTGGAAATCATCCCGCTATTGATACCGATCATACCGTACTCCAGCGCTTCACCGACACGCAAACAACGGCCCACATCGCGACTGTAAAAATAAGCGGCCAAACCGTACTCTGTGTTGTTAGCCAGCTCAATGACCTCTGCTTCTGTGCTAAAACGAATTAAACCCGCCACCGGACCAAAGATTTCATCCCGGGTGAGCAATGCCGTATTGGGTACCTCGGTGAGCACGGTGGGCTGGAAAAACGTGCCCTGTTCTGCCTGACCGCCATAAACCAGTTGTGCGCCTTGGCTGAGTGCGTCTTGAATATGACTTTGCACTTTATCCACTGCCGCCTGATCAATCAGTGGGCCAATCTGTACGCCTTCTTGCAAGCCATCGCCCATGCGCAGTGCCTGTACGGCTTGAGTAAAGCGCTGGGCAAAGTCTTCATACACCGCCTCATGCACGTAAAACCTATTCACACAGACGCAGGTTTGCCCGGCATTGCGGTATTTAGCCGCCAAGGCCCCGGTCACCGCCGCATCCAAATCAGCGTCTTCAAACACAATAAAGGGCGCATTGCCGCCCAACTCCAACGAGACCTTTTTAATGTCTTCCGCGCACTGGCGCAGCAAGGTACGACCCACCTCGGTTGAGCCGGTAAACGACAGTTTGCGCACCAAAGAGTTACTGGTTAGCTCAGCGCCAATCTCGCGGGCACTACCCGTCACCACAGACAACACACCATCTGGCACGCCGGCACGTTGCGCCAACTCCATCAACGCCAGCGCGCTAAAGGGCGTTTGCGATGCAGGCTTAATCACCATGGTACAACCGGCTGCTAGAGCCGCCGCTGCTTTACGGGTAATCATGGCTGCAGGGAAGTTCCATGGGGTAATGGCCGCACACACACCAATGGGTTGCTTTATCACCAGCAAACGCGAACTCGCCACGGGGCTGGGAATCACATCGCCGTAGGCGCGTTTGGCTTCTTCAGCAAACCATTGGATAAACGAGGCCGCGTAGAGAATTTCACCGCGGGCTTCAGCCAACGGCTTGCCTTGCTCCAAGGTCATCAGCCGCGCCAGATCGTCCTGATGCGTCACCATCAAGGCGTACCAGCGCTGCATAATCTCACTGCGTTGCTTCGCCGTGTGCCCACGCCATGCCGGAAGTGCCTGATTCGCGGCTTCGATTGCCCGCTGTGTTTCACCAGCGCCCATGTTTGGCACTGTACCCAGCGGTTGTTGCGTCGCTGGGTTCATTACTTCCAGCGTTGCGCCTGAGTCCGCGGCACACCATTGTCCGTTAATAAATGCCTGCTGCTGAAAGAGTTTGCTGTCATGCAAGTTCATACCATTCCCCTTTTCACTAACCGTTGCATTTTATGTTGCTTACTATAAATGGCTTAAAACCAAGCGCCAAACACATTTGCTGTGCATACCTCTCTATAATGCGGCCTCTTATACGTATTTTGGTTGTAGCATAATGCTGTGGATTGAATCATTAGCGGCGCTGTTGGGTGTGTTATCGGTTTATCTGATGACGCGCCAACGACCTATCGCTTGGCCGATTGGCTTGGTGATGGTGCTGTTGTATAGCTGGGTCTTTTTTGTGGCCCGCCTGTATTCGGAAATGCTGCTGCAGCTGATTTATGCGGTGTTGCAACTCTATGGGTGGTGGCAGTGGTGGCGTAAACCTGTTGTGCAACCAAGCTTAAGCGTTAGTTTTCTGCCCAGACTGCTGTTACTGAGAGACTTGTTCATTGGCTTAGCCATTACCCTATCACTGGGCTTTTTTATGAGTCACTACACCCAAGCCAATGTGCCCTGGCTAGATGCAGCTTTAACCGGCTTTAGTTTGGTCGGTCAGTATTGGATGGCACACAAACGTATTCAATGTTGGTGGATGTGGCTAGTGCTCAATATTATTTACGTAGCGATGTTTATCTGGGTCGAGCTATATGTCACCGCTGCGCTCTATATGGTGTTCATTGGTTTAGCCATCTATGGTTGGCAGCAGTGGCGCAAGGCGTTGGAGCAACCCGCATGAAAGTGGTTGTCTTAACGGGTCCAGAATCAGCCGGCAAAAGTACACTCTGCAGCGCACTGGCGGAGCATTTTAATGCGCCGGTGGTGCGCGAATATGTGCGCGAATACATTGATCAGGTGGGGCGTGATACAAACTATGCCGATATCGAGATTATTGCACGTGAGCAATTAGCGCGTGAACGTGCGGCGCGTGCGCTTAAACCACCGCTGTTGCTGCTCGATACCCATTTGCTCAGCAATATGCTGTGGAGCCAAACCCTGTTTGCTCGCAGTCCCGACTGGATTGAGCAGAGCTTGCTCGCGCAACACTATGATGCGATTTTTTTACTCAGCCCGGAAGGCATGCCATGGCAAGCCGATGGGCAACGCTGTCAGCCTGAGCTAAGCCAGCGGCAGGATTTTTATGCCCAGCTACACAGCTGGCTTACTCAACACCAACAACCTGTCGTATCGATCAGCGGTAGCTGGCAAGCAAGGCTGGACATGCTGGTGGAGCACATTAACGGGCTTAGTTAAGCGGAGTAGGTGTCTGCGCTAACGGCGGCAGTTGCATGCCTAGGCCTAAAGCCTGACGAATAAAGGCTGTTTTAGCTTGCGGCATACCATCAACAGCTTTAAAGCCAAGGTTGCGCAGCAAGCGGAGCGAAAGATTGTCGGACTGAAATAGATTCTGAAAACCCTGCATGGCTGCCATCATGGCTAGGTTGTGCGGCATGCGCTGGCGCTCAAAACGACTCAATACTTGCACGCTGGCATAGCCTTCTCCACGTTCAATCGCCTTGAGCACAACATCAGCCAAACTGGCCACATCTAAAAAGCCCAGATTGACGCCCTGCCCAGCCAGTGGATGAATAACATGCGCTGCATCGCCGACAAAGGCTAAGCCTTGTTCGATATAGCGCTTGGCATGGCGTTGACGCAGAGGAATGGAAAAACGCTTATCCGCATGTGTTATTTTCCCCAAGCGCTGCTCAAACGCCTCGCCTAGTTGCTGGCAAAATTGCTCATCATCTAATGCCAGCACCTGCTGTGCACGCTCAGGCGGCAACGACCAAACAATCGAGCACCAGTTGCGGCCATCTGCATGCTGCAAGGGCAATAAGGCTAACGGACCCTCATCGGTAAAACGCTGCCAACAGGTGTGTTGATGCGGCTGCTCGCAGACCACACTGGTAACCACTGCATGATGAAAGTAATCCCATTCGCGGGTCGCACTACCTGTAAGACGGCGCACACTGGAGTTGGCGCCATCTGCAGCAATCAATAAGCGGGTACGCAAGCTGCTGCCATCAGCCATGCTCAGTAACCAGTCTGAGCCAGAGCGTCTAAGCTGACTGAGTTGTGAATGCGCCAGCAACGCGATCGAGCTGTGCTGCAATTGTTCTAGTAGAGCATCTTGGACAATCTGGTTTTCCGTAATATGCCCGAGCACCTCGGCATGGGCATCGCTAGCACTAAAATGAATGCTGCCCGTACCCGAGCCATCCCACACCTGCATTTCCCGGTAAGGACTGGCACGTCGCACCAGCACGCCCGGCCAAGCGCCCAAATTTTCTAAAACATTCTGACTGGCAATCGACAGCGCGCTGACGCGTGGGGCAAACGAAGACTGAGGATTAAAGGGCGGTACCGTCAATGATCCGCCGTCTAAAAGCACCACATCTAAGCCCGAGTCTTTTAGCGCCAAAGCCAGGCTACTACCGACCATGCCCGCGCCTACAATAATGATATCTGCTCGCATCGCTATAACTCCCTAGACTGCTGTGCCGCGCCCGCCCAAACCCATGGCGTAACGGGTAAAAAATGACTTCGCCGGTGGACAAAGCTCTAACCCGAGCAAGCCCAAATTACGCCCAGTAACAAGCAGCGGCTGTGCATTGGAAAACAAACGCGTACTGCGATCGGAGAAACCAATCACCAAATCTTGGTCCTGCTGCTGACTGGTCTGATACGCCTGTAAGGTAGCCAGATCGCCCAGTTCTGCTTGGCTGGCTAGTAAATGTTCCGCCAAGGCCATCGCATCGCGCAACGACAGGTTGTAACCTTGCCCAGCAATGGGGTGCAGGCTGTGGGCTGAGTTACCCAGCACCACCAGATTACGACGCACCTGTTCGCTACTTTGCACTAGGCTTAAGGGATACAAATGTCGCGTACCCACCTGTTTAAAAGCGCCTAAACGATAGCCAAAGCAGTCTTGCAGTTCAGCTAAAAAGTCTTCATCCGCAAGCGCCGCCAAACGCTCTGCCTCAGCCGGTGGCCGCGTCCAAATCAATACGCAGCGGTTTTCTGGTAAGGGCAAAAGCGCCATAGGTCCTATCGCGGTGAAACGCTCAAACGCCAGACCATCATGGGCTAACTCGGGGCTAACCGTGCTGATAATGGCGGTTTGCGCATAGGGCGTGACCTGCGCATGAATGCCGAGTTGTTCGCGCAAATTAGAACGCCCACCATCGGCCAGAATAGTCAGCTTCGCTTGCAACTCAGTGCCATCTTGCAGCTTTAACTGATAGCCCTGCGCATTAGGCTGCAGACGTTCAACCTGAGCAGGGCAGTGCCAATGCACCACCTGACTGTCCAGCGCCGCCCATAAACAATGCCCAAGCCAGGCGTTTTCTACCACATAACCCAGTGCTGGAACATTTTCTTTAGCGGCACTCATGCGCGCGGCTGCGAAATATCCTTTATCAGATACATGAATATCGCGAATCGCTTCGGCACGTGCGGCTACTTGCGGCCAAATACCCAACCGCTGATAGATTTGCTGACTGCCATAGGTCAACGCCGAGGCGCGCACATCATAACTGGGCTGGTAGCTGTCACCCGGGGCAAAAGGCTCAATCAGCGCGATAGACCAATGACGTTGCTGGGCACCCTGCTGCAAGGCAAGCGCAAGACTTGCACCCACCAACCCACCACCAATAATGGCTATATCCACCGATTTCATTGTTAGGCTCCGCTGTTGGCTTGGCGCATCAGCTGTTCAATGTCAGCCACGGTTTTAACTGCTGCGCTAGTGAGCACTTTATGACCTGTTTTGGTCACCAGCACATTATCTTCAATGCGTACACCAATACCACGCCACTTTTTATCTACAGTTTGGTTATCTGGAGCGATATAAATACCTGGCTCTATGGTCATGGTCATGCCCGGCTCCAGCAAACGCCATTGACCAGCGACCTTATAATCACCGACATCATGAACGTCTAATCCCAGCCAGTGCCCAGCACGATGCATATAAAAGGGCTTGTAAGCTTCGCTGGCGATTAGTTCTTCCAGCTCACCCTGCAATAAACCAAGCTCCAGCAAGCCTGCGGTAATCACGCGCACACTGGTGTCATGGGCTTCGTTCCAGTGGCGATTCGGCGCCACACAATCAATCGCGGCGATATTGGCGGCTAGAACAAGCTCATAGATGGCTTTCTGCTCCGGGGAAAACACCCCGTTGGCCGGGAAGGTGCGGGTGATGTCACTGGCGTAGCAATCGAGCTCACAGCCGGCATCAATTAAAATAAGATCGCCGTCTTGGATGCGGGCGTTGTTTTCCACATAGTGCAAAATACAGGCATTTTTGCCGGCAGCCACAATGGAGGAATAGGCAGGCAGGCGCGCACCTGATTTGCGAAACTCGTAATCCAGCTCGGCTTCTAACTGATATTCATACATGCCAGGCTTTACTGCCTGCATAGCCTTGATGTGCGCGCGGCATGAGATAGCTGCCGCCTGCTGCATCACCTTCACTTCCGCTGGGCTTTTAAATAAGCGCATTTCATGAAGTAGATGATCCAGCATGACAAACTCTTTCGGCGGCTGTGCACCCAGACGCGCTTTGCTGCGAATGCTGTTGACCCAGTCCATTAACTGCTGATCAAAACTGTGATTTTTACCCACGGAATAATAAACCCGCTCACGCCCTTCGATCAGGCCTGGCAGGATTTCATCAATATCGGTAAAAGGAAACGCATCGTCGGCGCCATAGTCACGCACAGCACCTTCTTGCCCAGCACGTAGACCATCCCAGAGCTCTTTTTCGGGATTGCGCTCACGACAAAACAGCACAAATTCGCCATGCTCACGACCGGGAATAATCGCTAGCACCGCTTCGGGTTCGGCAAAGCCAGACAAATAAAAGAAGTCGCTGTTTTGCCGATAAGGATAATCCACACTGTTGTTGCGATTGCTCACCGGAGCTGCTGGCAGTATCGCAATACTGTTGGGCTCCATCTGCTGCATCAGTAGTTGGCGACGTTGGCGATATTCTGTCTGACTAATCAAACTCACTGAAAAGCTCCTTAGTGAACGGCGGGTTTGTCAGCTTCCTTTGCAGGTGGCTCAGGCTGGATGCCGTGCTCAGTGTATAAAAGCACTGGGGTTATGCGCAGATACTCGCTAACTTCCATATAGCTGGTTTCATCATTTTCTTCTTCTGTCTGATCCTCTATCTGGCTGATAGATACGTAATCTTCGAGAACTTCTTTGACGTCAGCAGAAAGTTCAGCTTGTCCTATATGGGTACCAAAACCACTTAAAAACCCCTGACACCACTGGGCCATGGCACTAATACGCTGCTCGAGCGGGCAATCGTCATTAGGTAGCAACAGGGTTACGGCTAGGTTTTCAACGGTGGTCAGCTCTGTTTTCAGCATATCTTGCAAGCCAGTGAGTGCTTGATGCAAACTGGCCGGCACTTCACCATCAAAAAGAATTTCTGCGTCTTTAATACAGGACTCAGCACTAAAGCTGGCGCCAGCACAGCAACGACCGAGCATCAGCCCGTGTAATTCTGCGGGTGAAACCTGTTGACCATGCTC
>LFTS01000170.1:0-5763 GCA_001513435.1 Gammaproteobacteria bacterium DTU040 | reverse complement strand
TGGGGGGCGTGTGGAAACTTCGGATTTAACCCAGCTGGCGCAGGCTGTTGAACAGTTGATCCGCCGTAATGCTGAACTTAAACAGCAATACGCTGCCTTAAAACAGGCTCAGCATGACTGGCAAGAAGAGCGTGCTCAGCTAATTAATAAAAACGAGGTGGCTCGACAAAAAGTTGAGGCAATGATTTTTCGACTGAAAGCCTTGGAGCGAGATTCATGACGCAAGCGCAAACCCAGACTGTAACTGTTTATATTCTGGATAAGGAATATCACATTGTTTGCCCTACCAGCGAACGCATTAACTTGGAGCGGGCGGCTACTTATTTAGATGGCAAGATGCGCGAAATTCGCCGTGGCGGCAAGGTCATCGGCTCTGAGCGAATTGCTGTGTTGGCTGCGCTCAATATTACCCACGAATTACAAAACAAACAGCAGCAATTCGAGCTGTTAGATACGGTTGATTCCCAGCAAGTACGCGAGCTAATAGCTCAGGTTAACACAGCCTTGGAAAATGATTAAGCCTTGTCCCAAGACCAGAAAAATGTATACTGAAGCCACTCCCTAGAGTGTTTGCTAGTTGATTATGTCCCTGAGCCGATTCTCTCAACTCGGGGCTTGCGAACATAAGCTGGTGTGCATGCCTGCTCTGCAGGAAGCCTAAAAGCTTAACGCGAACTCCACCTTGAACTCTCGGGTTCAAGGGCCACATCAACAGCGGCATTTCTGGGGAGTCTCTTTTTCTAAACGCTACTGTTTATACAACTGCCGCCTCCTCTACTATCCTCTTAATTCTGTTCTGCTTTCTGCACAAAGCCCTCTGCTTTTACCACGCATTTCACAATTGGCTGTACACTAGTAAGCCAATTTAAACTCTGCAATAGCGATTTACACAGCCTATGTCACAGCAGGATGAACTGAACCAACAGCGCGCTCTTTTGCGAAAGCAGTTACGTTGCAAACGCAACAGTCTGAGTCCCCAGCAACAACATGCTGCGGCACAATCACTGTATCGCCAACTTGCTCAGCAGCAGGTTTTCCGTCGCGCGCAACATGTCGCCTTTTATTTGGCCTGCGATGGCGAAATCAGCCCGCATTTGTTGCTCAAGGCAGCGCTTAACCAAGGCAAACAGGTGTATCTACCTGTTATTGCTCCTTGGCCGAAATATAAGATGGTGTTTCAACAGTTATTGCCTGATGAGTTGTGGGAAACCAACAGCTACGGTATCACTCAGCCTAGATGGAACCCTCAACGGCAACGACCCATTTGGACGCTCGATTTACTCTGCATGCCCCTGGTTGGTTTCGACCAAGCCGGTAACCGTTTGGGCATGGGCGGTGGCTACTATGATCGCGCGTTAGCACCTCTGGTAGAACATGAACATATTAAAATGCCAACCTTGCTGGGCTTGGCGCATGCGTGCCAAGAGGTAGAACAGATTCCAACCCAAAGCTGGGATATTGCACTACAGGCTGTGGTAACAGACAGCGCTTATTTACTGCTTTCATAGCCCTGACTCTTCATTTGATTTCAGTCGCTTAAGGAATATCCGCCCTAGATAGGTTCTGAGCATAAGGTTACAATGTTTGTAATTTATAGCGGTACTGAATCCATTAAATGGCCGCAGGAGCATCCATGTCTCAACAAAAAGAAATCAAAAAAATCTATGCCTTACCCTTACTTTTAGCCTTGGTCTTAGCAGCGGGCATAGGTTACTGGAAATCCATTCAAGACCGCTTACCCGAAGGCGTGTATGAAACCAATGGTCGCTTAGAGGCCACTGAAGTACAGATTGCTACCAAATTCCCGGGACGTTTAGCGCAGGTTTTAGTGGCTGAAGGTGACAGGGTTACAGCCGGTCAGCTACTGGCACGCATGGACACTAAATCCTTAGAAGCGCAACGCGCGCAGGCACAGGCTGAGGTAATGCGCGCCGAAGAAAACCTAGCGGCGCAGCAAGCCAATGTGCACCTGCGTGAGTCCGAGCGCAAGCTGGCAAAGCAAGACTTAGCACGTTTTCAAGAACTGTATGAGCGTGGTCACGCCAGCGGTCAACAACTGGATCAACAGCAAGCGCGTGCTGATACTGCCGCTGCCGCATTAGAGGCTGCTAGAGCCCAAGTATCAGCGGCCCGAGCAGCCATAGGCGCGGCACAAGCGCAGGTATTACAGCTGAGCACTGAAATTGAAGAGAGCAGTCTGCGTGCACCCATCGCTGGTGTGGTGCAACTGCGCTTAGCAGAGCCGGGCGAAGTACTAGGTGCCGGTGGGCGCGTACTGTTATTAATTGACCCCAACGATCAGTACATGAATCTGTACCTGCCTGCAGCCCTTTCTGGCCGCTTAATTGTCGGAGATGAAGCGCGTATTTTATTGGATGCTTTGCCAGAACAACCCTTAGTTGCACAGGTTGCTTTTGTCGCGGGCAAAGCTCAGTTCACCCCCAAAGAAGTGGAAACGCGCGATGAGCGGCAGAAGCTGGTATTTCGCGTCAAACTGCGTCTGAGTGAGCCTAGCGCAACGCCACAAGCTAAGCCGGGCATGCCGGGTTCGGCCTATGTGCGCGACAGGCAGGATGCGCAATGGCCAGAATTTCTTGTCCGTTAATTAGCCGTCCACTATGACCACTCAACCTGCAGTAATTGCACAGGGAATTTCACATCGTTATGACCAGCAGCAAGCGCTGTCCGGAGTGGCTTTTAGTTTACCGGTTGGCAGTCGTTGCGGCTTAATCGGCCCCGATGGTGCGGGAAAATCTAGCCTACTTGGTTTAATTGCAGGAGTAAAAAAGCTACAGCAAGGTGAGCTTGCTGTGCTCGGTGCTGATATTGATGTTCGCCGTCACCGGCGCACGCTCTACCAACGTATCGCTTTTATGCCGCAAGGATTAGGACACAACCTGTATCCTGATTTATCTATTGCGGAAAACATTCGTTTCTTTGCTGACTTGTTTGGCTTAAATCGCCAAGAGCGCGAAGTCCGCATGACGAGCCTGCTTGCAGCCACCGATTTAACCGCCTTTGCCAATCGACCCGCAGGCAAGTTATCTGGCGGTATGAAACAAAAACTAGGACTGTGTTGCGCACTAATTCATGACCCCGACTTGCTTATTCTGGATGAGCCCACCACAGGAGTAGACCCTTTATCGCGCCAGCATTTTTGGCAATTGATTGAGCGTGTACGCCAAGATCGACCCCAGCTGACCTTACTGGTAGCCACGGCTTACATGGAAGAGGCGGTACAGTTTGAGCACTGTTTGATGATGGACAAAGGTCAGCTCATTGCGCAAGGCTTAACCGTAGACCTGCTGCAAGTAGTCGACAGTGGCACACTGGATGATGCGTTTACCTATTTTCAGGGTGCTGGTAAACAAGCGGTTATCCCTTTAACCATGCCGCCACTGCAACAAGACAGCCAAGAAATTGCCATTAAGGCCGAAAATCTAAGTTTGCGCTTTGGTGATTTTACGGCGGTAAACAACGTCAGTTTTGCCATTAGAAAAGGCGAAATATTCGGTTTTTTAGGCTCCAATGGTTGCGGCAAAACCAGCACCATGAAAGTACTGACCGGCTTGCTACCCGCCAGTGAAGGCAAGGCGTGGCTGTTGGGTAATCCTGTAGATTCAAGTGATTTGGCTACCCGCAAAAGGGTCGGCTTTATGTCGCAAAGCTTCTCTCTATATGGTGAATTGACCGTACTCCAAAACCTTCATTTGCATGCACAGCTATTTGATATTCCTAGCGCACAAGGCCAACAAAGAGCGCAAAAACTCATGCAGCGTTTTGACTTGCTCGACTTTGCTGATGAGCAGGCCGGCACACTACCACTGGGTTTGCGCCAGCGTTTATCCTTAGCTGTGGCCGTCATTCATGAACCTGAGGTACTTATTCTGGATGAACCCACCTCTGGTGTTGATCCAGCCGCACGGGATGATTTCTGGCGTTTATTACTTGAGTTATCGCGGGAGCAGGGCGTTACTATCTTCCTGTCGACCCACTTTATGAATGAAGCTGAGCGCTGTGACCGTATTTCATTGATGCATGCAGGACAGGTGCATGCGGTGGGCACGCCCACCGAGCTGCAAGAGCAGTATCAGGCACAAAGCTTGGAGCAGGCTTTCGTACGTTGTTTACTCAAAGCGCAAAACATCAGCGAAGAAGACGCGCATATCGCACCGACCAATACAGCAACCGCTAGCCAAATTACAGCGCCACGGCAAAGGTTTAGCTTTAAACGCACCCAGGCTCTTGCCGTACGTGAATCCAAAGAACTCTTGCGCGACAAAGTACGCTTAGCCTTTGCCATGCTCGGCGCGCTGTTTATGATAATTATCTTTGGCTTCGGAATTTCATTAGATGTGGAAGACCTTTCTTTTGCCGTGCTGGATCAGGATAACAGCCCACAGAGCCGTGCTTATCTAGAAGCCTTTCGCAGCTCAAGATACTTTTCCGAACGCCAACCTCTCAGTAATGACAAACAACTGCATGCGCGTTTGCAACGCGCCGATATTCGCATTGCTATTGAAATACCGGCAGGCTTTGCTCGCGACCTTTATGCAGGGCGACAACCCGAAGTCGCTGTTTGGCTAGACGGTGGTGTGCCTTTTCGCGCAGAAACCAGTCGCGGTTATGTGCAGGCTGTACATATGGAAAGCTTGCAGCGATTACAGGCAGAAAGCAGTGCTCCCTTACCTGAAGTAAACCAGCTAGCACGACTGGAAACGCGTTTTCGCTATAACCAAGGTGTTATCAGTGTGCATGCAATAGGCCCGGGGGTGATGGCACTTATTTTAGTTTTTATTCCAGCTATGCTCACCGCTCTTGGAGTGGTGCGCGAAAAGGAACTGGGTTCCATTACCAATTTTTATGCCACACCGCTAACCCGTTTAGAGTTTTTGTTGGGCAAGCAATTTCCTTACTTAGTAGTCAGCCTCTTAAATCTAGCCTTGCTTGTCGCTACCAATATCTGGCTGTTTGACGTGCCGCTTAAAGGCAGTGCCACCACGCTCGCATTAGGTGGTGTGCTCTATGTTCTGGCGACCACCAGCTTTGGCTTATTGATTTCCACAGTCACCAAAACCCAGATAGCAGCCATTTTAGGCACGATGATTCTCACCACTTTGCCTACGGTACAGTTTTCCGGTTTGATTACTCCACGCTCATCCTTAGACGGTGGTGCGGCAATCATGGGCGAACTTTTCCCTGCCGGCTACTTTTTAGATATCGCCGTAGGCACCTTTACCAAGGCGCTGAACCTAACCGACCTCTGGCCACAAGCCTTAGCACTATTAGGCTTTTTTGTACTCTTTACCGGCCTAAGCTTGCTGCTGTTAAAGAAGCAGGAGGCTTAGAATATGTACAAGCTAAAACATATTTTCCGCCTAGGTATCAAAGAGTTAATTAGCTTAAGACATGACAGCGTGCTGTTGCTGTTTATGCTGTACGCCTTTAGTGCGGCGATTTACATGCCAGCATCTGGCTCAGCCGTTGGTGTGCATAATGCCAGCGTGGCAATGGTGGATGAGGACAACAGCCGCTTATCACGCCAACTCGCAGAAGTCTTGCGACCACCCGAATTTCAAACTCCAGTACCCTTAGCCTACGATGACATGGATGCAGTGTTAGATAGTGGGCGGTTTACCTTTGTGGTGAATGTACCGCTGAATTTTCAAGCCGACTTACTCGCAGGCAAGCAACCTGAATTACAGATAAACGTTGATGCAACCGCCATGAGTCAAGCCTTTATGCTGTCTCTTATACACATCT
>LFTS01000099.1 GCA_001513435.1 Gammaproteobacteria bacterium DTU040 | reverse complement strand
GAGCTAAACCGCCGAATAAGTTACGGTAGGTTTTGCCGCGGAACTGGTAATTTTGTCCCTGGGCAACCAAATCAATGCGTTGGCGGCCGTAGTAAGCACGCGTGCCTACGTAACCACTGACTTGCTGGATATCTTCAAACAGACTTTTATCTTCGGTTTGAAAGTTATTGGTAGTTTGTAGATTGGCCCCGCCAATTAAATGCCAGCGGTTGCTCAGCGCGGTTTGGTAAGAGAGCCCTAATTCTGTTTTGGCAAAGGTGGTGCTGTCATTGGTCGAGCGGAAGGTAAAATTGCTCGGCAGGGTGATTTTGTCACTGGCTGGCGCCACATTGACGTTATTGTCATAACCAAAACTTACGTCCACCCACGCATTGAAGCGCTGAATATCAGCCGTGCTTGGACTGCGACCACTATCAAGCAAGTCAAGGTATTCATCCACCACACGAGCCACGGCAGTGGGCGGCGCTGAAGCCTTAATCAACTGCAATTCGCGCTGCGCGCTTTGGTTTTCGTTTAAGCGCATGTGCGCTTGCGCCATGCCTAAACGGCAATCACCACTATTGGGAGTAACCGCCAAGCAGCGCTCAAATGCCATGGCTGCGCGGGTGTTGTGCTGTGCGGCTAAGGCAGCACGACCATAGAGCACATCATAGGCGTGAACACCGGCTAGCTCATCTTCAAGCG
>LFTS01000036.1:13365-21208 GCA_001513435.1 Gammaproteobacteria bacterium DTU040 | reverse complement strand
AGATGTGTATAAGAGACAGTATTTGGGGCGGGTGCTGGCGGCGTATTGATTATGCGTTTTGGCATTATGCCGATACTTTTGCTCGGTGGAATTGCGTCTGCGGCAACCAATATAATGTTCGCCATGTTGACCGATATGGGCGCGCACATGCCGATGCTGATGGTGACGATTTCGTGCGATAATTTTAGTGCCGGTCTTGCCACTGCCGCTTTTGTTGCGTATCTGTCCAGTCTGACGAATTTAAAGTTTTCTGCCAGTCAGTACGCTTTACTGAGTTCCATTATGTTGTTGCTACCGCGTTTGATAGGTGGGTACTCTGGCGTAATGGTTGACAAGATAGGTTACGAAAATTTCTTTTATTTAACCGCTTTGCTGGGTGTGCCAACGGTAATTTTGATTGTTTGGCAGTGGCGCTTAGACCGGCGTAAATAAGTATTTTTTGACTAAATAACGAGTTGCCAAAACTGTATGCGTATATTTGCTTGGATGTTTTTATTATTGCCGCTAGTGGAAATTTACCTACTGATCCAGGTTGGTTCAGAGGTGGGTGCGCTCACTCTGGTGCTGTGGATCGTGGCCACCGGAATATTGGGCGGTATGTGTATTCGATATGCTGGAGTGGCTACGGCTTGGGCTGTGCGAGAGCGTATGGCGCGCGGCGAGATTCCTGACACCGAAATGCTAACGGGTGTGCTGTGGGTGATTGCAGGTGTGTTGTTGATTATTCCTGGACTAGTGACGGATGCTGTTGGCTTTATCTTTTTGTTGCCGTTTACCAAACAGTGGTTAATTAAAGCCATGCACAAAAACTACCGCCCCCGCGAGTTTACTCGTCCTTCTCACACCCCACGCAGCGAGCGCCCTGACCGTCCAACAGTCATCGAGGGTGAGTATCAGCGCCGCGATGATGAAACAAAATAAGTGTTCTCTCCCTTGAAAGCTTTTCAAGCGCCCCCATATAGCAAATACAGTAACTTCTCTGTGCATTTCAAGAAACGTAATGCTTAATTTTTTATGTCCTAGCTGCTTAAATTCAAGTAGCTAGGACTTTCTAAAGCTGCCAATGCTGAGCATTGGTTAATTTAATAATCCATTAGGAGAGATCTACAATGAAGCTTCGTCCTCTACATGATCGCGTGGTAATCCGCCGTAGTGAAGAAGAAACCAAAACCGCTGGCGGCATTGTACTGCCTGGTTCTGCTGCTGAAAAACCAAACCAGGGTGAAATCGTTGCTGTAGGCACGGGTCGCGTTTTGGATAACGGTGAAGTACGTGCATTGGCTGTTAAAGTGGGTGATAAGGTAGTTTTTGGACCCTATTCCGGCAGCAACACCGTAAAAGTTGGCGGTGAAGATCTGCTCGTGATGAGTGAGAGTGAAATCCTCGCCGTGGTCGAAGGTTAATTTATCTTTTCAATGCATTAACGAAATAAATTTGAGGTAATTATTCATGGCTGCAAAAGAAGTAAAGTTTGGCGATTCTGGTCGTAAAAAAATGCTCGCTGGTGTAAACGTACTGGCTGACGCGGTAAAAGCAACCTTGGGTCCAAAGGGCCGTCATGTTGTATTGGAGCGCAGCTATGGCGCACCAATGATCACTAAAGACGGTGTATCTGTTGCTAAAGAAATCGAACTTAAAGACCGTTTTGAAAACATGGGTGCACAGCTGGTTAAAGACGTCGCTTCTAAAGCGAACGATGAAGCCGGTGACGGTACCACTACCGCTACAGTATTAGCGCAAGCTATCGTTAACGAAGGCTTGAAAGCAGTAGCTGCGGGCATGAACCCTATGGATCTTAAGCGCGGTATCGACAAGGCTACCACTGCTATTGTTGCACAGCTTAAAGAGCTGGCTAAGCCATGTGCTGATTCTAAAGCTATTGCTCAGGTGGGTACTATTTCAGCTAACTCCGACAGCTCTATCGGCGACATCATTGCTGAAGCAATGGAAAAAGTCGGTAAAGAAGGCGTTATCACTGTTGAAGAAGGTTCCGGTTTAGAAAACGAGCTGACCGTAGTGGAAGGTATGCAGTTTGACCGCGGTTACCTGTCGCCTTACTTCATCAACAAGCCGGACACTATGGTGGCTGAACTAGAAGAGCCACTCCTGTTGTTGGTTGATAAGAAAATCACCAACATCCGTGAGCTGCTACCAGTGCTGGAAGCGGTTGCTAAAGCAGGTCGTCCGCTGTTGATTGTTGCTGAAGACGTTGAAGGCGAAGCCTTAGCGACCTTGGTTGTAAACAACATGCGCGGCATTGTTAAAGTAGCAGCGGTTAAAGCACCTGGTTTCGGTGATCGCCGTAAATCCATGTTGCAAGATCTGGCTATTTTGACTGGCGGTACAGTCATTTCAGAGGAAGTAGGCCTGAGCTTAGACACCACTACTTTGGAGCACTTAGGTAACGCTAAGCGCGTGCTGATCAATAAAGACGAAACCACCATTATTGATGGTGCAGGTCAGGCAGCGGACATTGATGCACGTGTTGCACAAATCCGTAAGCAAATTGATGACACGACTTCTGACTACGACAGAGAAAAACTGCAAGAGCGTCTGGCCAAGTTGGCTGGCGGTGTTGCAGTAATCAAAGTCGGTGCTGCAACTGAAGTTGAAATGAAAGAGAAGAAAGCGCGCGTTGAAGATGCCTTGCACGCAACCCGTGCTGCGGTTGAAGAAGGTGTGGTACCTGGCGGTGGTGTTGCACTGATTCGTGCGCTGTTGGCTATCTCTGAGCTGAAAGGCGACAACGAAGATCAGAACGTAGGTATTGCACTGTTACGCCGTGCGGTTGAATCACCACTGCGTCAAATCGTTACCAACTCTGGTGACGAAGCAAGCGTTGTGGTTGATAAAGTTAAGCAAGGCGAAGGTAACTACGGTTATAACGCTGCCAGCGGTGAATATGGCGACATGATCGCTATGGGTATCCTTGATCCAGCTAAAGTAACTCGCTCTGCGCTGCAGGCGGCTTCTTCTATTGCTGGTTTGATGATCACCACAGAAGCAATGATTGCCGAAGTGAAAGACGACTCTGCTGCACCTGCAATGCCTGATATGGGCGGCATGGGCGGTATGGGCGGCATGGGCATGATGTAATCATCCCCGCTACTTGAGTATAAAAACCGCGTCAGGCAACTGGCGCGGTTTTTTTATATACTGAATAAGACGGTTAAGACAGGGGCGTCATCGTTGAAAAAACCAACCAAACTTAAAGAGCCAGCCTCAACACTCATGCGCATAGTGGGTCTGTTACTGGGAGCGCTGTTCACTGTGATCGGTTTTGTAGCGCTGTCCTATTATCCCGAAGATGACTGGTTACAGCTGCTGGGTGGGCTGGGGTTTTTGTTGTTTGGGCTGGAATCCTTGCATGCCTGCTGGTACGGACGAAAGCCGTTGTTGGTACGCATGGGGCCTTTTCCTTAACGGCAACTTCAAGGTGGTGCTCATCTGCAAACAGCTGAAACAGTTGCTTTTTATTGGTGGTTGTCCATGTAGGTCATGCAATTAGGCTGACATGTCGCCCTAAAGGGACGACCTATAGGAGCAGCTAAGCTCGGCAGGTTTCTCATCGCGCATAAGATGCGCTCCCACAATCCCACAATCCCACAATCCCACAGTCCCGCAGTAAAACAAAGCGGTTTGCACGCAGCCGGTCGCTTGGCACAGCTCTTGTAGGAGCTTACATTTTCCAAGTTCCCCGATATTTTTCCAGCTGGCCAGATTTTTTCTACACCTTTAAATGCGAAGAGCCACTTAAATATTAAGTGATAATGTTTTTAGCTTCATGCTTACGGTGCTTAAGTGATGCGAGTAAAGCCCAACCAATGAAAGCGATACCAATAAGACCGGTCACTAATTCTGGCACATGGAATTTCATCGATAACAGCATAATAATAGCTAATGCACCAATCGCATAATGCGCACCGTGCTCAAGGTAGATAAATTCATCAAGCGTGCCTTTTTCCACCAAGAAAATGGTCATAGAACGCACGAACATAGCACCAATCGCTAGTCCTAGCATGATAATGATGACGTCATTAGTGATTGCAAATGCACCAATCACACCATCAAAACTGAATGAAGCATCTAGCACTTCAAGATATAGGAAGCCAGCGATACCACCTTTCAAAATGGCACTTCCTGTTGCTGTGCCCGTGCCACTACTTTCAAGCATGCTCGATACGATTTGCACTCCTAAGTAGATTAAGACACCCCAAATGCCTGCAATCAATACCGCAGGAGCCTGTACATCAGTCACCCATGTTAGAGAGAACATTAAGATTGCGAGCGCCACAAATACACTCATAGTCTTTACTTGGCCGATTTTTACCAAGCGGCTTTCAAGCCAATTAAACCAACGCACTTCTTTTTCATCAAACAAGAAATTTAAGAACACTAGCAATAAGAACATACTACCGAAGGCTGAAATCTCAGCGTGATGCTCTAAAAGTTTTGCCGAGTATTCTTTTGGGTCATTTAATGCCAAGTTAACCACTTCCATCATGCCGAGGTCTGCGGTAACGGCAACAATAACAATTGGAAAGACTAAACGCATACCAAATACAGCGATTAAGATACCAACGGTTAAGAAGATCATTTTCCAGAACTTGTCCCAGTTCTTGAGTACCGAGGCGTTAACCACCGCGTTATCAAACGATAGCGAGATTTCCATAACGGCCAAAATAGCGGTAATCGATAGCGCAGATATCATCCCGCCCATACCGCTGTGTGAATATCCCCACCACGCTGCCACCATTAGGGCGATAGCGGTTAAAATAAAATCCAAATAAAAATGTCTCATGGCTATCCTGTCTGATTACTCAAGGCTAATGTCGGTTCACCAAAGCATCTGAGCTGTGCGCGAAGTGGAGGGCTGCAATGGATCAGGTCAGCGGCATTGATTCAAAACAAACGAGCACAGAAACGCAATGCAACAGCACCCACGTTACAGTAGCACCGTAACGACAAGGAGGCATTAATTAGCCGCCTCTATGGTGGCAAAGGTTCACTAGAGGCCAAGTTTTGGCCTGATGCCTAGCACTTGATTAGGAAGGCAGTAAATGTAGCCCTGCTAATATGCGGGGCTTTTTTATGCCTGTTCGTTAGCCAAGCTGTTTGCCGGTTATGGGGTACACAAAATGCTTTGAACTGCACTTAACCGTTTCCGTGTCATGCTGTTGGTTGGTCTGCTTAAACTAAAAAAGATTTAGTACCCATTTAGTACCCAAGCTCCAGAAATGAAAAAGGCCACTCTTTCGAAGTGGCCTAAGTCATTGATTTTATTGGTCGGGACGGAGTGATTCGAACACTCGACCCCTTGCACCCCATGCAAGTGCGCTACCGGGCTGCGCTACGCCCCGACGTGTTTTGAGCCTAGGCTCTAAACGGTGCAGACTATACCTTAAGTCTATGAAAAGTGGAAGGATGTTTGAGATAAAACTTATTTTTTAACCCACTTGCCATTTATAAGAATAAAACTACCCGGCTCTGCTTTTTCGTAAAGTCGCTGTCCGGCGCGGGCTTCGACTTCGCTGAGAGGAAGGCTGCTTTCTTTGGACACTTCTTGATAGCGTTTTTTGCGGAAGTTGTTAATGCGCTCCACGATGATTGTAGCGTCGCCTTGGTTTTTGATGATGCCAAGGTAGCCATCCTGACGCTCACCGATAAGGCCACTTTGTTTGGCTTCGGCGTATTTTTGTCGCAGGGTGTCTCTATCCATAGCGAAAGCATTGGTGTTAAAAAGAACACTTGCCAGTAATGCGGAAAAAAGTATGCGGCGAATAGACATGCAAGGCTCCTTAGAATAGATCGTCGTTTTCGTCGAACAGATCATCTAGTGCTTTGTCGACTTTAATGTAAATTTGATGCTCAATCTTGGCATTTAGATTGATATTGATGGGTTCGTTTGGCATAGCCACTTTTACTGTGGGTGTACAGGCCATCATTAGGCTGGCTAGCATTGCTATGAGAAGTATGCGTATTTTCATTATTAATACCTAAGTTACTGTTTTTCTGCACGCTGGCGTATACGTTTAATAATTAAGTCACTGACATGGTTATTTAGCTGAATACTAGCTAAAAGTGCGTACAGATTTTGCTCCAAATTGAAGTTAAAGTGGATGGGACGACCGTTTTCAAACTTTGGGTTACTGCCTTCAAGGCGTATATGTAAAATTAGCTTACCATCTTTATCAAAGTTTAGATCGCTTTTTAAAACTTGGAAGTGGAAGTCAACCAGCGCCTGATTCAGCAGGTCGAGTGCGGGATTGTTCTTTGCCATCGACTGTAATTCTGCTGAGTGAAACATGAGCGTGCCTGGGTTGCGCGCCTCTAGCTTGCCTTTATCTATACGCACGCCATCAAGGTTTACAATAAGTGGGATTTGCCCATCGATGGTACCGTTACCCGCCAATCCGTCAGTGGGATAGACCTTCATAAGCTGCTGGAGTTCTAAACCTTGGATATCGATCAGTACCGGGCTGTCTTGGTTGAGCTGAATGCTGTGCTGGTCAACGTATAAATTGCCATTGAGCAGTTGCGCGAAAATACTCTGCCAAGCGAGTGTGCCGCTGGCTGGGTCGTTGATGTTGGCATTAAAACTGGCGCTATTAATGTTGATATTGCTTAGCGGGACACCGGGGTTGATTTGCTTGACCGAAAACACGGGTAGCTGCGCTGTTAGTTTATCGCCGTTAAGTTTGGCGTTTAATTCAACGTTTACATCGGTTAGTTCGCTGCTGTTATAGATGCCATTTAGTTTGCTGGCGGTGCTGGTAAAGGTAGCGGTTAGGGGCGCGCTGTTGCGGTAGTTAAGTTTTAGCTGGTAGCTGGCGGTTCCGCGATGCAGGTCGAGTAGCTCTGGCCAGTCGCGCAAGGTTTTTTGGATGGGATTGTGTTGGGTAAAATTAATTTCTTGTAGCTGGCTGTGCAGGTTAAATTTGTCGAGGTTGCCTTGCAGCTGATTATCCAGCTTAAAACCATGCTCAGAGTGCAGCTGTGCGTTCGCTTTAAACTGCTCTAAGGTGCCGGTTAGGTTGGCGTCGAGCATCCAGTTCTGCGGTTTTAATGCATTGCTTTTTAGGCTGTTTAGTTCTGCATCCAAACGGGCATTCAGCGTTAATTGTTGCGGCGTGCTGTGCGCGCCCTGTATGTCGAAGCGTTGCAGTTTGGTGCTAAAGCTTTTGCTGCTTAAATCATTGATGAGTCGGTTTTTTTGGCTGGTGATGGTCGCTGGTTGACGCAACCACAGGTGCACATCTTTCTCGTTCACCTCTGCTTGCAGAATCAGTCCGCCAGCAAGTTGTTCCAGCAGCGTGCTGTCATGTTGGTAGCTGTCCATGACAAAACTGAGCCCAGTATTGTTGAGCGTGGCGTTCCAGCTAGCCCAATCTGCTGCGTGCTCAAGTGAGCTTTCAGCGCTGAGTTTTAGGGTCAGTCCTTTGATTTTATGACCCGCATAAGCGGCAGAGATATTGTCGGCGCTGGCTAAAAGCTGGCCTGTTGCGCGTTGATTGGCGTAGTGAAAATCCAGTTTAGTGTGGTAGCGACCTTGACTGATTTGGTAGTTTTTGGGCCATGCGGTTAGGGTTTTCGCCAGTGGATTGTTGCGCTGCAAATTAAGGCTGGCTAGCTCAAGACTGGCGTTTAATTGTTGCTGGTGCCAGGTGGTTTGGCTGGTGAACTTAATCCCATGACTGCCGTTTAATTGCATGTGCGCGCTTAGTTCGTCCAGTGTGCCGCTGATGAGCCCTTCTAGTTGCCAGTCCTGTGGGTGTAACTCAGGGTGTTGTAGCTGTTTGATACTGGCTTGGATGGGGATATGCAGTTGCAGTTGGGCAAGAGT
>LFTS01000036.1:9318-13280 GCA_001513435.1 Gammaproteobacteria bacterium DTU040 | reverse complement strand
TCCCCCTGTTCCAGTTGCCCACGCCATTGCTCGCCACTGGTGTCGAGTGTCAGTGTGCCATTCAAACGCGCCTGTGCTGTGCCTTCACTGTGCAGCTCAACCGCGAGTACTTGGATAGCGCTGTTTTCGTTGCTGTTTGCCAAGCTTTGGGTGCGCAACGTGATGCGTTCAGGCTGATAGAGAGGGTCGATACTCTCAAGCCAGTCACCTTGCAGCTGCTCGATACTGAGATTGGCGTCGAGTTGGTCAGGTTGCCACAGTTTTTGGCTGTGGTTGGCGGTTAGGTTGAGTTGACCGGTTAGCACGCCAAGATTGCTGATGCTGAGGTCGATGTGTTCAATATGTAGATTTTTAGGCAGCAGGCTTAGGTAAGAGGTTAGCTCGGGGGTGTTGTCGGGTTGCGGACTGTCCTGTTCGCTAAAGCTGTCTGGGTTAATTAAGCCGCTGAGCTTGTATGCGCTAACCAGCTCAAGGCTGGGTTTGAGCCAATTCCAGCTAAGTTGCAGTTGCTCGATTTCAATATGTTGCTCTTGGTAGTACAGCTCGGTACGTGCGGCACTAAAACCATTAAGCTGCCAGCGAGGTTGCTCAAAGTGCAGCTGGATATCTTGTTTGGCCAGCAGATATGGCAGGCTGTAGGGCAGGGTGAAGATGGCAAGACAAATAATTAAAACAAACGCCAGCACGCCGCCAAGTAACCATTTTGCCCAGCGGACGTGGTGGGTGTATTTTTTAAGTGCAGAAAAAAATAACATACTCAAATGCCTGAGTGAGTGTGCCTAGAGTATAAGGGATTTAGTCGAGGAACCCCGGGATAACTTCTGTGGCAGCGTAATTTTTGGGCTATACCGCTTCAATCGACAGCTTTGTGATGTCGCTAGCGCCTAAAAGTTTAGCGCCAATACGAGGTTGCTTCAGCTTGGCTTAAGCCTAAACTGTTAAATTCCCCAGCACATAGTGGTGTGCAAAAGATTGGATGAGAACGAGAGCCTGATGATTAAATACAGTATAAATCTGCTAACCCTGCTTTTAAGTATGTGGCTGGTTACGGCGAGTGCATCTTCCAAGCTGGATCATGATGAGGCGTTCAGACTGAGTCAAACGGGGCAGATTTTAAGCTTTCAAACGCTGCTTAATGATGCCGATAAACGTTACCCAAAGTCGCATCTACTAGAGGTTAAGCTAAAACAAAAACGCGGTCGTTTTGTTTATAAAATAGAGTTGCTAACGCCAACTAAAGAAGTGCGCAAGCTTAGGTATGATGCGCAGAGTGGCGAGTTGCTAAAAGACGAGGAGGATGATTAATGCGCCTGCTCTTGGTGGAAGATAATGTGGCTTTGGCAGATGAGTTGTGTGCGGGACTAAAACAGCTGGGCTACGCAGTAGACTGGTTGGTTGATGGACGTGATGCAGCGGTGCAAGGAGCGGTTGAGCCTTATGATTTGATTATCTTGGATTTGGGCTTGCCGGGTAAATCAGGCATGGAAGTGTTGCAGGAGTGGCGGGCTAATCAGATTACTACGCCGGTATTAATTCTAACGGCGCGTAGCTCATGGAGTGAGCGCGTGGATGGCTTAAAGGCGGGAGCCGATGATTATTTAACCAAGCCTTTTCATCAGGAAGAACTGTTTTTACGTGTTCAAGCCTTGTTGCGACGCAGTCATGGTTTTTCCAACCAGACTAAAATCAAAGTGGCAGATTTGCAGCTTGATGAGGAGCGTCAAGTAGCAGTGCAGCAAGGAAAGGAAATAATCCTTACGGCAGCTGAGTTTAGTTTGCTGCGTTATTTTATGTTGCATGCCGGCAAGTTGCTGTCGAAAGGGCATTTAGAAGAGCATCTTTATGCCGGTGAATTGGAGCCGGATTCCAATGTGTTGGAGGTGCATGTCAGTCATCTACGGCGCAAACTGGGAAAAAGCTGTATTGAAACGCGCCGTGGGCAGGGCTATCTCTTTACGGGAGCCCCTGAATGAGGCGTTCAATCAGCCGCCAGTTGACGCTAGGTTTGACCGCTATTTTGTTGCTAGCGGGGTTGCTGGTGGTGCAGACAAGCTTTTGGTTGCTTGAGCATGGCGTGCGTAATTACAGCCAGCAACGGCTACAGGTGCAAGCACGAAACCTGCTGGCCTCACTTATCAGAGATGAGGACGAACAATTAATAGTCAATGAGCGGCACCATGATGCGGTTTTTTTACAGCCTTTTTCGGGACGTTATTTTGTTATCGAACTCGAAGGCACACACTGGCGCTCGCGCTCGTTATGGGATTTTCAGTTATTGCCTTTGCCGCAGGAGTCATTTGCCCAAGGGCTTATACCCGGCCCATTGGGGCAGCAGCTTTTACTGTATACCGGTGAGTATCGCTACGCCGATAGCAAAATTAGAGTCACGGTTGCGCAGGATTACAGCCCGATTTTAGCCAGCTTTCGTCGGGCGCAAATGATGGGGGTCGCATTGGGTTTTGTGGTGCTGCTGATGGTGTTGTTGGGGCAGCGTTGGCTAGTTAGAAAAGCGCTTAAGCCGCTGGAAAATGCGCGTCAACAATTGCTGCAGTTGCAATCAGGTCAGCGCGCGCGACTGGAGCAGCAGGTGCCAGAAGAAATGCAGCCATTGGTTGAGCAAGTTAATCGTCTATTAGTGCATACCGAAGGAAGGCTGAAGCGTTCACGCAATGCGGTTGGTAATTTGGGTCATGCGCTGAAAACGCCTTTGGCGGTGCTGACCAGTCTGTTAGCTCGACCTGAGTTACAGGCATATCCGGAGTTATTAGCTAGCTTGACCGAGCATTTGCAACAAATTGAGCAACGCATTAGTCGTGAAATGGCGCGCGCACGCTTGTCAGGTGAGGCTTTGCCCGGTGCTTATTTCGACTGTGAGCAGGAGTTGCCCAGTCTTATTCAGCTAATGATTACGATACATGGCGAGCGACTGCAGTTTTCTTGGCAGGCTCCGGCTCAGCTCAGGCTGCCTTGGGAGCGGGATGATGTGTTGGAAATGTTAGGTAATGTGCTGGATAACGCCGGTAAGTGGGCGCGCAGCAAGGTGCAGTTGCAGATCACCCAGCAAGGACCGTACATTGTAATTCACGTGGATGATGATGGCCCCGGCATCGAGCTGCAACGGCGTGAACAGGTGCAACAGCGCGGGACGCGTTTAGATGAACAGGTGCAGGGACATGGGCTTGGCTTGGGAATTGTGCGTGATATTGTTGATGCGCTAGCCGGCACACTAACGTTGAATGAAAGCTCACTGGGTGGGTTGCGTGTCACTCTGTGTTTGCGTTTGCCCTGAGCTTTGCGCGCTAAACAAGCACGATTAACGCTTTATTAGACCAACCTGATTATAGACAAAAGCACTTTGATAGCTCTATATGTTAGAATTAGCCACTTTATCTGCCTAAGTTCAAATATTTTTTTTGGGGGAGGTTGTTCTAAAAGTCTGTAAATAGGAGAATTAGCCGCTTTACTGACTTTTAGCGACGGTGCATGGCTTTTATTGCTTTAGGAATCAACCATAAAACGGCCTCAGTAGCAGTGCGTGAGCGTGTTGCTTTTAGTCCAGATCGTTTAACCGATGCTTTACGCGAATTGTGCCGTGAGGCAGGCGCACGCGAGGCTGCCATTCTATCAACCTGTAACCGCAGTGAGCTCTATCTTGAAATGGAGCCCAGCCAAGAACGCGCGGTGATTGAGTGGCTGGCTAACTACCATGGTTTGCAGGCAGAAGAATTACACAGTTGCGCGTATACCCATACGCATGATCAAGCCGTGCGGCATATGATGCGCGTTGCCTGTGGTCTGGATTCGCTGGTGTTGGGTGAGCCGCAAATTCTGGGGCAGATAAAGTCCTCCTATGCGGTGGCGCGTGAAGCCGGCACCTTAGGTCCTTTGTTGGGACGTTTATTCCAAGCTACTTTCAGTACCGCTAAAACGGTGCGCACAGACACAGCAATTGGTGAAAACCC
>LFTS01000036.1:5528-9279 GCA_001513435.1 Gammaproteobacteria bacterium DTU040 | reverse complement strand
GTGTTGCTGTCAGAAATCCCTGATGCCTTGATTCATAGCGATATTGTGATTAGCTCTACGGCGAGTCAATTGCCCATTTTAGGCAAGGGTGCGGTTGAGCGTGCGTTAAAGCTGCGCAAACACAAACCTATATTTATGGTGGATATCGCCGTACCGCGCGATATTGAATCGCAAGTAGGCGAGTTGGATGATGTCTATCTGTACACGGTAGATGACTTGCATGAAGTGGTCTCTGAAAACCTGAAAAGCCGTCAAGGTGCAGCGAAAGCAGCCGAAGATTTGGTGGTGCAGGGTACTTCAGACTTTATGCAGCGTTTGCGCGAGCTGGAAGCCGTTGATGTGTTGCGTTCATACCGTCAGCAGGGCGAGCAATTACGCGATGAAGAATTACAAAAAGCCCTGCGCTCACTCGCCAATGGCACGAATGCCGAAGATGCGTTGACCCAGTTGGCGCGGGGATTAACTAACAAATTACTGCATACGCCAAGTGTGCAGTTAAAGCGTTTATCTGCGGATGGCCGTCATGAAGCCCTCGCTGTGGCGCAAGAATTATTTGGCTTAAATTCAGGTGAAACTAATTAATGAAAGCCTCCTTATTAAATCGTTTAGATGCCTTAGTTGACCGTTACGAAGAACTCACCGCACTGCTAGGCGATGCGCAGGTGATTAGCGACCAAAATCAGTTCCGCGCGTATTCCAAAGAATATGCCGAAGTGGAACCTGTGGTGCAGGCCTATCAAAGCTGGAATAAACTAAAAAACGATCTGGCTGAAGCACAAACGTTGCTCAAAGACAGCGATCCTGATGTGCGGGAAATGGCTGTTGAAGAAGTTGCTGAGTGCAAAACTGCCATCGAAAAGCTTGAAGCTGACCTGCAAGTATTGCTGTTACCTAAAGACCCTAACGACAGTCGTAACGTGTTTCTAGAGGTACGTGCTGGAACGGGCGGTGATGAGGCGGCTATTTTTTCGGGCGACTTGTTTCGTATGTACTGCCGTTATGCGGAACGCCAAGGCTGGCGCGTGGAAGTGCTATCCGCGCATGAGGGCGAGCACGGCGGTTTTAAGGAAGTTATTGCCCGGGTTGAGGGCGACAATGTTTACGGTCGTTTAAAATTTGAGTCCGGCGCACACCGTGTACAGCGTGTGCCAGAAACAGAATCCCAAGGACGCGTACATACATCAGCCTGTACCGTGGCTGTGTTAGCCGAGCCGGATGAGCAAGCAGCGATTGAAATTAACCCTGCAGATTTACGCGTGGATACCTATCGTGCCTCGGGCGCGGGTGGGCAGCACGTAAACAAAACGGATTCTGCCGTGCGTATTACGCATATTCCAACGGGATTTGTAGTGGAATGCCAAGAAGAGCGCTCGCAGCACAAAAACCGTGCCCGCGCTATGGGTTGGTTAGCAGCACGCTTACAAGATCAGCAAACCTCAGCTGCGCAAAAAGAAATGACCGATGCTCGACGTTCGTTGGTGGGTAGTGGTGATCGTTCTGAACGTATTCGCACCTACAACTATCCGCAGGGGCGCGTGACCGATCACCGTATTAATCTGACGCTCTATTCGCTGGACAGTGTTATTCAGGGAGAGCTGGAACACATTATTGATCCCTTGTTGATGGAGTACCAGGCCGATCAGCTGGCTGCTCTGGATGAGTAAAAACTATGGTCACTATTGCGTGCCTACTGCAACGCGCTCAGCAATTAAGTTCTCCCAGCGCCAAACTGGATGTGGAGTTGCTGCTGGCGCATGTACTCAAAAAACCGCGCAGTTATCTCTACACCTGGCCCGGTAAAGAGCTGGCTGGCGACCAACAAGCTGAATTTGAACAGCTGTTAGCGCGTCGCCATGCCGGTGAACCTGTTGCCTATTTGCTTGGGCAGCAGGGTTTCTGGACGCTTGATTTGCAGGTCAGTCCGCATACATTAATTCCCCGACCAGAAACCGAATTACTGGTCGAAACCGCGCTGTCTTTAGCGCAAGACAAACTGCCGGTGCGTGTTTTAGATTTGGGTACGGGAACTGGAGCTATTGCTTTGGCGTTAGCTAGTGAGCGACCGCAATGGCAGGTAACCGGAGTGGATTGCGTTGAGCAAGCGGTGCAATTGGCACAGCACAATGGCTTAAGTTGCCAGCAACCACAGGTACGTTTCCTGCAAAGCGATTGGTTTTCTGCGCTGAGCGATGAGTACTTTGAGTTCATTATCAGCAACCCACCGTACATTTCCCTAGATGACCCGCATTTGCAGCAAGGTGATGTGCGCTTTGAACCCTCCAGTGCTTTGGTTTCGGGCACGGATGGTTTAGATGCTATTCGCCATATAGTGCGCCAAGCTGGACGTCACCTAGCTGAGCAAGGCTGGCTGCTGTTTGAACATGGTTATCAGCAAAGCACTGCGGTACGTGAATTGCTGGTGCAAGCGGGTTTTGTCAATGTGCGCAGTGAGTGTGATTTGTCAGGGCATGAGCGCGTGACCTTAGGGCAGTGGAGTAAGCGTGAGGCGATTGCATGCTAACCGATGCTGAGCTGTTGCGTTACAGTCGACAAATTTTGCTGGCAGATGTCGATATTGCCGGACAACTTAAGCTTAAACACAGCAAGGTGCTGATTGTTGGGCTGGGTGGGCTTGGCTCGCCCGTGGCTATGTATCTGGCGGCGGCGGGTGTTGGTGAGTTGCATTTGGCTGATTTTGATGTGGTCGACAGTACCAATTTGCAGCGCCAAGTCGTGCATACCACAGCCAGCGAAGGACAATTGAAAGTTGCTTCTGCCC
This sequence comes from Gammaproteobacteria bacterium DTU040, assembly GCA_001513435.1. Classification (GTDB taxonomy): domain Bacteria; phylum Pseudomonadota; class Gammaproteobacteria; order Pseudomonadales; family Pseudomonadaceae; genus Thiopseudomonas; species Thiopseudomonas acetoxidans. The sequence goes on along the minus strand of LFTS01000036.1, from coordinate 6,500 downwards.
AAGCGCGCCTACAAGCGCTTAATCCTTTTATTCAAGTACATACACACAGTGAGCGTTTAGCAGCAGCGAATCTTGAGCAGCTGGTGCAGGGCATGCATGTGGTCTTGGACTGCACGGATAACTTTCGTATTCGCGATGAACTCAATGCCGCATGTTTTGCACAGCAAGTGGCTTGGGTGAGTGGCGCAGCGATTCGTTTATCCGGACAGTTGACAGCTTTTGATCCACGCTCGGCAGACAGTCCTTGTTACCGTTGCTTGTTTGCAGACACTGAAGAGGAAAATTTAGGCTGCAATGAGGCTGGTGTGCTGGGCCCGCTGGTGGGCGTGATTGGTAGCCTGCAAGCAGCAGAAGCCGTTAAGATGCTGGTTGGTTTTGGTCGCTCTTTAGTAGGGCGTTTATTACTGATTGATATCGCCGACAGCCGGTTTCGTGAGCTCAGGCTAAGCCGCGATCCAGACTGCTCTATGTGTGGTAAACAGCGATGAATCCACAAGAACCTATTGGTGTGTTTGATTCTGGTTTGGGTGGCTTATCAGTATTGGCGGAAATTCGCCAAGTTCTGCCGCTGGAGCAACTAATTTATGTTGCCGACAGTGCCTATGTTCCTTATGGCGATAAAAGCACTGAAGAAATAATTGAGCGCAGCATAGTTATTAGTGAGTTTTTGTTGGATCAAGGCGTAAAAGCGCTGGTGGTGGCTTGTAATACTGCAACAGCAGCGGCTATTCATGTGTTGCGTGAACGTTGGCCAAATTTGATTTGTGTCGGTATGGAGCCGGCGGTGAAGCCAGCCGCACGCGTGTCAAAAACAGGAAAAGTGGGGGTGTTAGCCACCACGGGGACGCTTCGTAGCGCAAAATTTGCAGCTTTGTTAGATCAGTTTTCAGCGCAGGTAGAGGTACATACCCAGCCGTGCCCGGGGTTGGTTGAATTGATTGAGGCTGGCGAATTAAACGGCTCACTAACGCG
>LFTS01000036.1:0-5373 GCA_001513435.1 Gammaproteobacteria bacterium DTU040 | reverse complement strand
TATCGAAGCCATGCAGCAAGCCATGCCCGCGCTATGGCCGCACAAGGTACTGGTGACGCAGCTGTTACGCTAAACGCCGCTCAGAATAAGGTTTGCATATGTCTATTACCGTACTCGCAAAACAGCTGGGACAGTTGTTGCAGCAACAAAACAAACAAGTCACAACGGCAGAGTCCTGCACTGGCGGCGGCATTGCTGAAGCAATTACACGTATTGCGGGCAGTTCGGCTTGGTTTGAAGCCGGTTATATTACTTACTCAAATCAGCAAAAAACTAAAATGTTGCACGTGGCGCAAGAGCTGCTTGTGGCACATGGTGCAGTGAGCCTGCCGGTCGTAGAAGCTATGGCGCAAGGTGCTCAGCGCGAAAGTGGGGCTTATTGCGCGGTGGCGGTTAGCGGTATTGCTGGGCCGGGTGGAGGAAGTGCCGATAAGCCCGTGGGTATGGTGTGTTTTGCTTGGGTGGTTGGCACACAAACCTACTCTGAAACGCAAGTGTTTGCCGGCGATAGAGCAGCCGTTCGTCAGCAGGCAGTGCAAAAGGCATTGCTTGGTCTAATCTCGTTAATAGCAAATAAATAAAAGCACGCTGCAGTTATTCCGATAACGGTTGTTGCTATTCAGAAAAAAACATGGATAATACTGGTTAACTATACAGTGTTTTGTGATTCATAACGTATTGAGGTCTAAAGATGGATGAGAATAAAAAGCGCGCCTTAGCAGCGGCACTGGGTCAGATTGAACGTCAATTTGGTAAGGGTGCGGTAATGCGTATGGGCGATCATGAGCGCCAAGCTATTCCGGCGATTTCAACCGGCTCTTTAGGTCTTGATATTGCTTTGGGCATTGGCGGCTTGCCTAAAGGACGTATTGTTGAAATTTTCGGCCCTGAGTCGTCAGGTAAAACTACATTAACTCTGTCAGTTATTGCTGAAGCACAAAAGCAAGGTGCAACCTGTGCCTTTGTTGATGCTGAGCACGCGCTGGATCCGGAGTATGCTAGCAAGTTAGGTGTTAACGTTGATGATTTACTCGTGTCTCAGCCGGATACCGGTGAGCAAGCGTTGGAAATTTGCGATATGTTAGTGCGCTCTAATGCGGTGGATGTGATCGTGGTTGACTCCGTGGCGGCACTAGTACCCAAGGCAGAAATTGAAGGCGAAATGGGCGATGTACACGTGGGTTTACAGGCACGCTTAATGAGTCAAGCGCTGCGTAAAATCACCGGTAATATCAAAAATGCTAACTGCTTGGTGATTTTTATTAACCAGATTCGCATGAAAATTGGCGTAATGTTCGGTAGCCCAGAAACCACCACTGGTGGTAATGCGCTTAAATTCTACTCCTCAGTACGTTTGGATATTCGCCGTACGGGTGCAGTAAAAGAAGGTGATGAAATTACCGGTAGCGAGACGCGTGTTAAAGTGGTGAAAAATAAAGTAGCGCCACCGTTTCGTCAGGCTGAATTCCAGATTCTCTATGGCCGTGGAATTTACAAAACGGGTGAAATTATTGATCTGGGCGTGCAGTTAGGTTTGTTAGAAAAAGCGGGCGCTTGGTACAGTCATCAGGGCACTAAAATTGGTCAGGGTAAAGCTAACTCTGCTCGCTACTTGGACGAAAATCCAGAGCTGCTTAACAGTTTAGATAAGCAAATTCGTGAGCAACTATTGGCAGTCAGCAAGCCAGCAGACAAAGAAACTAAAAAGGATGTGGTTGAGGAATAATTGCCCCTCAATTAATTCATTAAAAATTAAGGTGGTGTTGCTCGTCAGCACCACCTTTTTTATGGGTGAAAAATGCTTGATACTCCAACAGAGATTCGACGAAAAGCCATGGATCTACTTGCTAGGCGCGAGCATGGCGTGCAAGAGCTGTCACGTAAATTATTGCAGCGCGGCGCTGAACAAGAATTGATCGATATTGAGCTGCAAAAACTTGTCGAAGAAGGGTTATTGTCTGAGCAGCGGTATTTAGAAAGCTATATTCGCAGTCGCGCTAACTCGGGTCGTGGTCCGGTGCGTATTCGCGAAGAGCTATCACAGCGCGGGTTGGCGCGTGACGACATTGAGCAAGCCTTGGCGCAAGCTGATATCGACTGGCAAGAACAGCTGTATGAGTTGTGGCAAAGACGCTTTGGTGAACAACCAGCCGATCAAAAAGCTTATGCCAAACAAGTGCGCTTTTTGTTGTATCGCGGCTATGCGATGGATTGGGTGCAGAAGCTATTTAAATAACCAAAACACCGCAACACACAGACCGTCACCCAGAAGCTGGCCTCCAACAGGGTGCTTGTTGGGGGCGCAACTTTTGCGCGAATAAGGTATTGGATAATTTGCCCGTGCAACTGTACTCTGCTACCACTTCAAATTGACTTTCGACTGTTGTTAAATTTCCTGTGGTGAAAGATGAAAGTGTTGCAACCCCGCTGGCGTTTATTATTCGTATTTTTATTGATTTTTGTGGCTTTGCTCTGGCCTTTTCATTCGTTGGTGCAGAGCTACTATTTAGCTGAACTCAAACGTAAAAATAACCAGACGCTCGACTTAATCAGTGCCAACCTGGTAAGCACCTTACAACGTTACGAGGTGTTGCCACAGGTTTTAGGGCGCTTACCCGATGTGCAGCAAGCTTTGATAAACCCAGAACCAGAACAACTGCATACAGCCAATGAACTGCTATCGACCATTCGTGATCAAACGGGTGCTGATGTTATTTATCTGCTCAACACTGAAGGGCTAACCTTGGCGGCATCCAACTGGCTGGATCCACGAAGTTTTGTCGGTAACAACTTTGCTTTTCGTCCTTATTTTTACGATGCGTTAGCCCGTGGAACAGGTGAGTTTTTTGGGTTAGGGAACATTTCTATTAAACGTGGTTACTATTACGGCAGTGCTGTTTACCACGACAATAGAGCAATAGGCGTCATAGTGGTAAAGGTGGATTTGGACTTTACCGAGACACTGTGGGGTGAAGTGCCAGAACGCTTGCTGGTAACCGATCAAAACGGAGTGGTAATCCTGACGTCAGAGCCGCAATGGCGTTTTAAAGCCTCACGCGAGTTAAGTGCCAGCGAGCAGCAGTCCATTGCTAACCATAAGCCTTACACCACTATTGAGCCAGAACCCTTGAACTTAAAGTCTGAACAGTGGGTAGCCTTGCATAATGATTTACCTGCTATTGATTGGCGGGTCAGTATTTTCGCACCGAGAATGCTAATAAATGAACCAGTAAGTACAGCCATGGCCGTATTTGCTGTAACCGTATTAGCAGTGTTGCTCATTTTTGGTTTATTGCTGCAGCGCAGGCATTATTATTTGGAGCGCATTGCCATGGACGCGCAAGCCAAGCAAGAGCTTGAAGAAAGTGTGCGTAATCGAACGCAAGATTTGCAAACACTTAATAGCCGCTTAAAAGAAGAGGTTTTAGAGCGTGAAGCGACTGAGCAAGAGCTGGTGCGCACACAAGATGAACTAGTGCAAGCCGGTAAGTTGTCAGCATTGGGCGTAATGTCGGCCAGCATTAGCCATGAACTCAATCAGCCCTTGGCAGCAATCCGCAGCTATACAGATAACAGCAAGATTCTACTGACCAAAGAACGCTATGCAGAGGTGGCCAGCAATTTGGATTTGGTTGCTGTGTTAACCGAGCGCATGGCATCCATTATTGAACATTTACGCGCTTTTGCCCGACGTAATCCGCAGGCGTCAGAACATGTGGCGTTGCAGCCAGCGTTGGAAGATGCTTTGGCCTTGGTGGCCAGTCGCCGAAATGCGTTGCAGGTAGAAATTTTTCGTGATGTACCAGAAGCCACGCTTTGGGTTGAAGCCGGTGAGACGCGCTTACGGCAGGTGCTGAGTAACTTGCTGGCCAATGCCTTAGATGCACTGGCTGAAAAGCGTTCCCAGCGCTGTATTTGGCTGCAAACGAGCTTAAGTCAGGAATGGCTTTGTTTAACCATTAAAGACAGCGGCACGGGATTTACTGATGAGGCATTAGCGCAAGCTCGTGAACCTTTTTTCACCACTAAAACCAGCGCTCGGGGATTGGGGTTGGGCTTGGCCATTTGCGATGCCATTGTTAAAGCATTGGGTGGTCGATTAGAGTTTGCCAATAATCTTGAGGGTGGAGCATGTGTGCGCCTTTACCTTAAACAAATTCCATCAGCGATGAATCTAGATGCGCAAGAGGATCGTTTTGCATGATTGAAATTGCAGCAGATACTGACGTTGTTTTGCTCGATGATGACGAGCATTTACGCACTGCGCTTGAACAAACCTTCGACTTAGCAGGCTTGAAGGTGCAAACCTCGGCGAGTGCTGAGGGTTTGCTTGATGCTTTACCCAAAGAATGGGCGGGGGTGGTGGTCAGCGATATCCGTATGCCTGGCATTGATGGCGTGCAGTTGTTAGAGCAGCTGGTTAAGTACGATGCCCAGTTGCCCGTATTGCTGATTACTGGGCATGGTGATGTGCCATTGGCTGTGCAGGCGATGCGCGCCGGAGCCTATGACTTTTTGCAAAAACCCTTTGCCAGTGACTTGTTGCTCGATAGCGTGCGTAGGGCTTTGGCGGTGCGGCAATTAGTGCTAGAAAACCGCAGCTTACGCCTTGCCTTGGCGGATCAGAAGCTGCTGGGTGAGCGCCTTTTAGGGCCGTCAACTCAGGCACAACTGTTGCGCGAACAAGTCAGCGCTTTGGCCGACTTGCAAGCCGATGTGCTGATCCTCGGTGAAACAGGTAGCGGTAAAGAAGTGGTGGCACGTGCGCTGCATGATTTATCCAGTCGTGCGGCAGCACCTTTCGTGGCTATTAATGCGGGTGCTCTGGCTGAGTCAGTGATTGAAAGTGAGTTGTTTGGGCATGAGGCAGGAGCTTTTACAGGCGCACAAAAAAAACGCATTGGTAAGTTTGAATTTGCTAACGGCGGCACGATCTTTCTCGATGAAATCGAGAGTATGAGCATGGATGTGCAGGTCAAGTTGTTGCGTTTGTTGCAGGAAAGAGTGGTAGAGCGCGTCGGTTCTAATCAGCTTATTCCACTGGATATCAGGGTGATAGCTGCAACTAAAGAGGATTTGTTGGTTGCGGCAGACGCAGGGCGCTTTCGTGCGGATCTGTACTACCGTTTAAATGTGGCGCAAATTCAGATTCCACCCTTGCGTCAACGCGCTGAAGATATTTTGCCGCTATTCCAGCATTTTGTCATACAGGCCTGTGGCAAACACCAAGTCACGCAGGAACCCATGCTAACCGCAGAGCAGCGCGCTGAACTGTTAAGCCATGACTGGCCCGGTAATGTTAGGGAGTTGCAAAATGCGGCAGAACGTTTTGCTTTGGGGTTAGGCTTAGCTGTTACGGAGTCCACCAAAAAC
>LFTS01000200.1 GCA_001513435.1 Gammaproteobacteria bacterium DTU040 | reverse complement strand
CTAGTAGTATCTTGCTGTTCCCAGCGTCATTAGGGCAATGGTTTGGTCAGTCAGAAAGCATGGGCTGGCTGTCGGATATTTCTCAGTCTTTAGCTCCCGGGCAGCCGTTAAACATTATTTTGTTTAGTGCGGGTATTATTTTCTTCTGTTTCTTCTATACAGCGTTGATGTTTAACCCTAAGGAAGTCGCAGAGAATTTGAAGAAGTCCGGTGCTTTTATCCCCGGAATTCGTCCCGGTGATCAATCAGCACGTTATATCGATGGTGTTCTTACACGCTTAACAGTGTTCGGTTCGCTGTATATGACTGCAGTTTGCTTGTTACCACAATTCTTAGTGGTTGCGGCAAATGTTCCTTTTTATCTTGGTGGGACATCGTTATTGATCGTGGTAGTGGTTGTCATGGACTTTATGGCTCAAGTACAATCGCACCTCGTTTCTAACCAGTACGAATCCCTAATGAAAAAATCAAACCTTAAAGGCTATGGCAGCAGTGGTATGATGCGCTAGCCCTTAAGGCTTAGGAGTGTGTGATGAAAGTTCGTGCATCGGTTAAAAAACTTTGCCGTAATTGCAAAATCATTCGCCGTGAAGGTGTTATTCGAGTGATTTGTAAGGCAGAGCCACGTCACAAGCAGCGCCAAGGCTAATTGTGTTGTGTTTATTGCTTGCTAGCTAGTGCGCTAGTGAGTGTAATGTAATTACAGCTATATAACTTGTATTCGTTCTTGGCTTCCAGGGTACAAGTAGCTGTCAAGTGGAGTTAGATTGAATGGCCCGTATTGCAGGCGTTAACATTCCAGATAACAAGCATGCTGTTATCTCGCTGACCTATATTTACGGTATAGGTCGCCCCTCTGCACAGAAATTGTGCGCGGCGACTGGTGTAAATCCAGCAGCAAAAATCCAAGACCTGACTGAAGATCAGATCGAACAGTTGCGCGTAGAAGTTGCCAAGTTAACCACTGAAGGTGACCTACGTCGTGAAGTCAGCATGAACATTAAGCGTTTGATGGACCTAGGTTGCTTCCGCGGCCTGCGTCACCGTCGTAGCTTACCTGTTCGTGGTCAACGCACTAAAACCATCCCTCGTACCCGTAAAGGTCCGCGCAAGCCGATCCGCAGATAATAGCATTGGTTTAAGAATAGGAATTTGATTATGGCTAAAGCAGCTGCTCGTCCTCGTAAGAAGGTCAAAAAGACCGTGGTTGATGGCATCGCCCATATCCACGCCTCTTTTAATAATACAATTGTTACAATCACAGACCGTCAGGGTAATGCTCTATCATGGGCAACTTCAGGTGGTTCAGGTTTCCGCGGTTCTCGTAAGAGTACACCTTTTGCTGCACAGGTTGCAGCAGAGCGTGCAGGCCAAGCGGCACTTGAATACGGTCTGAAAAATCTTGAAGTCAACGTTAAGGGTCCAGGTCCAGGCCGTGAGTCTGCCGTACGTGCTCTTAATGGTTGTGGCTATAAAATATCCAGCATCACAGACGTGACGCCAATCCCTCATAATGGTTGTCGTCCGCCGAAGAAGCGTCGCGTGTAAAGGAGACGGTTAAAAATGGCACGTTATATTGGTCCAAAATGCAAACTGTCCCGTCGTGAAGGCACAGATCTTTTCTTAAAGAGTGGCTCACGCGCGATTGAATCTAAATGTAATCTTGAAGCTGCACCTGGTCAGCATGGTCAGCGTCGCAGTCGTTTATCTGAGTACGGTACTCAGTTGCGCGAAAAGCAAAAAGTTCGTCGTATCTACGGTGTTTTAGAGCGTCAGTTTGCAAACTACTACACTGAAGCTGCACGTCGTAAAGGTTCAACGGGTGAAAACCTGCTGCAACTTTTAGAGTGCCGCTTGGATAACGTTGTATACCGTATGGGTTTTGGTGCAACTCGCGCTGAATCTCGTCAGTTGGTATCGCACAAAGCGATCAGTATCAATGGTAAGACGGTAAACATTCCTTCTTATCAGGTACAGCCAGGTGATGTGATTGCGGTTCGTGAAAAATCCAAAAATCAATTACGTATCGCCCAGGCGCTTGAGTTATGCACTCAACGTGGCCGTGTAGAGTGGGTTGATGTTGATGCAGAGAAAAAGTCTGGCGTGTTCAAGAATATTCCTGAGCGCACTGATCTGTCTGCAGACATTAATGAGAGCCTGATCGTCGAGCTCTACTCTAAGTAAGGGCAAGAAAATAGGTGAATCCATGCAGATTTCGGTAAATGAGTTTCTAACTCCTCGTCAAATTGTTGTTGACTCGATCAGCCCAACGCGTTCTAAGATTAGCTTAGAGCCGCTAGAGCGTGGCTTCGGTCATACTCTAGGTAATGCACTGAGACGTATCCTTTTGTCTTCAATGCCTGGTTGCGCTGTTGTTGAAGTTGAGATCGACGGTGTGGAACATGAATACAGCGCCATTGAAGGTGTGCAGGAAGATGTGATTGAAATCCTGCTTAATCTCAAAGGCTTGGCTGTAATAATGCACGGTCGTGATGAGGTTACACTTAGCTTAAGCAAAAAAGGGCCGGGCGTAGTTACTGCAGCCGATATTCAGCTGGATCATGATGTGGAAATCGTTAATGGCGACCACGTTATTGCCAATCTGGCTGAGAAAGGTGCGCTAAATATGAAGCTACGAATTGTTCGTGGTCGTGGTTATGAGCCAGCTGATACCCGCTTTGCGGATGATGACGAGTCTCGTAGCATTGGTCGCTTGCAGTTGGATGCTTCTTTCAGCCCAGTTCGCCGCGTAGCTTATGTAGTGGAGAATGCTCGGGTTGAGCAGCGTACCGACCTTGACAAGTTAGTTATTGAATTAGAAACCAATGGTACCTTGGATCCTGAAGAAGCAATTCGCCGCTGTGCAACAATTATGCAGCATCAGTTGGCTGCTTTTGTTGACTTACAGGCTGAGGTTGAGCAGGTTGAAGAGCAGCCCGAAGACGAAGTCGATCCGGTATTACTCAGACCAGTTGATGATCTTGAGCTAACGGTTCGTTCGGCTAACTGCTTGAAAGCTGAAAGCATCTATTACATTGGTGACCTGATTCAGCGTACTGAGGTTGAGTTACTTAAAACACCTAACCTAGGTAAAAAGTCTTTAACTGAAATTAAAGACGTACTAGCTCAACGCGGTCTATCACTCGGTATGCGCCTAGATAACTGGCCGCCGGCAAGTTTGAAGAAGGATGATAAGGCGACTGCCTAATCATTATAGTCACCGAACTAGAGTGTTTGGTAAGGAATTAAATCATGCGTCATCGTAAAAGTGGCCGTCAACTGAGCCGTACAAGCGCCCACCGCAAGGCCATGTTTCAAAACATGGCTGTGTCGCTGTTCGAGCATGAACTGATTAAAACTACATTGCCTAAAGCTAAAGAATTGCGTCGTGTTGCAGAGCCGCTAATTACTTTAGCCAAGGTTGATAGTGTTGCTAACCGTCGTTTAGCTTTTGCCCGCACACGCTCGAAAGAAGCAGTTGGTAAATTGTTTAATGACCTAGGCAAGCGTTATGCTGAGCGTCCAGGTGGTTATGTGCGTATTCTAAAGTGCGGCTTCCGTGCTGGTGATAACGCGCCTATGGCTTATGTTGAGTTAGTCGACCGTCCAGTTGCTGGCGAAGTCGTTGCTGACGATTAATAAGTTTTAGCGTTATAAAAAACCGAGCTTTTTAGCTCGGTTTTTTTTGCTTTGCATTTGTTGGCCCCAGTAATTAATCCCTCTTTGGTCGTATGCATATTGTGCAATTGTTACGCGCAAGACAAAGTAACAGCTGTTACTAAAACGCACGACAGCACCGTAACCCTCTGATATATATGGTTTTGTTAGGCTGTGCGGTAGGTGTGGCAAAGCCATGGTTCTGGCTGCACACGGGTTGAATACCGGCTTTGTGGTGTTGTTTAGTGACTTTGTAGTCAAGTTTTTTTGTGGCACGCTAAGTTCAGCTTTAAAAAAGACTATTCGGGGATAGGTCAATGACAGCAATGGCTTAGAAGATCGTTGCACGATTATTGGCAAGAAATAAAAGCTTTGTTGTTTTGCTAATAATTGTTCTAAGAAACAAGGCTTTAATAACTATAATTAACACTGGAGCGGCATGATGAAGACAACAACTAAGCAACTTTGGCGTTTGGCCAAGTTACCTTTCGCAGTGAGTTTAGCCACAGCACTGGCGGCACCCGCTGCTGCCATTACCTTCGATATGGGCGAGATAGAAGGCTCCTTCGATAGCTCCTTGTCCGTAGGGGCGAGCTGGTCAACAGCCAAACGCGATAAGCGTTTTATTGGTAACGCCAATGGCGGAACCGGCTATACGCAAACCGGTGATGATGGACGACTGAACTTTAAGCGTGGCGATACTTTTTCTAAAATATTTAAAGGTTTGCACGACTTAGAGCTGCGTTATCAGGACACTGGGGTGTTTGTGCGTGGTAAATACTGGTATGACTTTAAATTACACGACCAGAACCTGCGCCACCCCGATCCACAAAAGCGCAGCATCAGCAATAAAGGACGTAAAGAAGGCGCGAAAACACGTGGTGCTGAAGTTTTGGATGCCTTTGTTTTCCATAACTACATGATCGGCGATCAGCCGGGTACTGTGCGTCTGGGTAAGCAAGTTGTGAGCTGGGGTGAAAGTACTTTCATTATGAACTCCATCAACTCGATCAACCCGATTGACGTTTCCGCTTTCCGCCGCCCGGGTGCAGAGCTGAAAGAAGGCCTGATTCCGGTCAACATGTTCTATGTGTCACAAAGCTTAACTGATCAGCTGTCAGCCGAAGCTTTTTACCAGATTGGTTGGAAGCAAACCGTGGTGGATAACTGCGGAACCTTCTTCTCAGGTGCGGACGTAGCGGCGAATGGGTGTAATGATAATTATCATATTTTAAATAAGCAGCTTACCCAAGGTATCGTCTTACCTAACTTGCGCAAACTCGAGAGTCTAGGGCTTGGTGTTAATGCTTCACAAGAGGGGTTGATGTTGCCCCGCGGGAAAGATAATAAGGCGGGAGATAGTGGTCAGTGGGGTATGGCATTGCGTTGGCTCGGTGATAATACTGAGTATGGTGCCTACTTTATGAATTATCATAGTCGGATGCCCTTTTTAAGTACGAAAAATGCTGACTCAGCCACTTTTGCAGGAGCGCTTCCTACAGGTGTTTACGCGGGTGGTTTAAACCCAGCTTACATTCATCAGCTTGCACCAGCAGCGGTCCTTGTCGGACGTGGAAATTACTTCATGGATTATCCTGAAGATATACGTCTGTATGGTTTAAGTTTTTCTACGACCTTACCTACTGGAACCGCATGGCAGGGGGAGATTAGCTACCGACCGAATGCACCTGTACAAATTAATACGCAAGATATAACGCTTATGACAACTGCAGGCGTTAGTGGCTTGTCCACCGGTAAAACAACTATGCCGCAGTATTTGTCTCGCGCTAATCAGGTCAATCGCGGTTACAACCGTAAAGAAATCACTCAAATCCAAACCACTTTTACCCATTTCTTTGATCAGGTGCTTGGTGCTAGCCGAGCTACTTTGGTGGGTGAAGTGGGCATGGCGCATGTTGGTGGTTTAGAGAATAAACACAAAGTCAAATATGGACGTGATGCCGTTTTCGGTTCACCAACAAGCATTATTCCGGACACTCCTTCAGCTCAAGAAGTTAACGGCTGGCACGGCTTCGTTACCAAAAACTCCTGGGGCTACCGTTTGCGTGGTGTGTTGGACTACAACAACGCTTTTGCAGGGGTGAACTTGCATCCTAGCGTGGCATTCTCTCACGACGTCGATGGCTATGGTCCTAACGGTTTGTTCAACGAAGGAGCTAAGGCAGCGAGCTTTGGTCTGGATGGCGTTTACCAGAACACCTACACAGCAGGTCTTTCTTACACCAACTTCTTTGATGGTCGTTACAACACCATGAAAGACCGTGACTTCGTATCCCTGACCTTTGGTATGAACTTCTGATTTATGGCTGTAGGAGCGCATCTTATGCGCGATGATGTAACCCTCGGAGCTATGAGGGTTGCGCATTAAGATACGCTCTTACGGCCTGAGACAATAACTGCGCAAAAATTCCAATAAATTACGCACAAGCAGGAAGACTAAAATGAAAATGAAAACTACATTAATGCAAGGCGGCGTCACTTTTGCGCTGTCTTTATTTGCCGCGAGCGTGATGGCAGCGGTATCGCCTGAACAGGCCGCTAAGCTGGGTAATGAGTTAACACCCTTTGGTGCAGAGAAAGCCGGTAACGCCGATGGCTCCATCCCCGAATGGACCGGTGGCCTCTCCACCACGGCGGCGGCTATCAGTGCCAACGGATTTATGGCTGATCCATTCGCCGGTGAGCAACCGCTATTCACCATCACCGCGCAGAATATGGAGCAGTACAAGGACAAGCTTACGCCCGGCCAGCAAGCCATGTTTAAGCGTTATCCTGACACCTATAAAATGAAGGTGTATAAAACCCATCGCTCAGCCACCATGCCGCAAGAGGTTATCGATGCAACTAAGGATAACGCGGTGCAAACCAATTTGGTGCAGGGCGGTAATGGTCTAGAGCACTTCAAAGTTGCTAACGCTTTCCCTATACCGCAAAACGGTCTTGAGGTGATTTGGAACCATATCACTCGCTATCGTGGTGGTAGTGTGAAACGTAAAGTGACGCAGGCAACGCCACAGGCGAACGGCTCCTACTCGCTGGTGTACTTCGATGAGCAGTTTGTGTTCCCAAACAAGCTTAAAGACCATGACCCAAGCAAGCCGACCAATATTTTGTTTTACTTCAAACAAAGTGTTACTGCACCGGCACGTTTGGCGGGTAATGTGCTGTTAGTGCATGAAACCGTTGACCAGATTAAAGAGCCGCGTATGGCTTGGTTGTATAACGCCGGTCAGCGCCGCGTGCGTCGTGCCCCGCAGGTTTCCTACGACGGTCCGGGTACAGCGGCTGATGGTATGCGTACATCCGATAACCTGGATATGTATAACGGTGCACCGGATCGCTATAACTGGGAGCTGCACGGTAAGAAAGAGATGTATATCTCTTACAACAACTACCGCTTGGATTCACCTGAATTGAAATACAGTGACATCTTGCAGGCCGGTCATATCAACCAAGAGCTACCACGCTATGAGCTGCACCGTGTCTGGCATGTCACTGCAACCCTAAAAGAAGGTGAGCGTCACATCTATGCCAAACGAGACTTCTACATTGATGAGGACACTTGGCAGGCCGCTGTTATCGATCATTACGACGGTCGCGGAAACCTGTGGCGCGTAGCCGAAGCGCATGCGTTGCAGTACTTTGCTCAGCAAGTGCCTTGGTATGCGGTGGAAACTCTGTATGACGTACAGTCAGGTCGCTACTTGGCGCTGGGTATGAAAAACGAAGAGCGTCGTTCGTATGAGTTTAATATCGATGCGACTTCAGGCGAGTTCACTCCAGCTGCTTTGCGTCAGGCAGGTGTACGCTAAGTTAGCAAACTAAAACATCGGTAGCGTGGGCGACTGAACAGGTCGTTCGCGCTATCGGTGCTTAATAAGTGTAAGTTTTTTAACCTTTTAAACCATGCTGTTCTAGCGCCCACTGCACGTGCTCTCTAACAGTTGCGCTGGGATATTCAAGACGGCTTTTTAAAGCCTCAATCACGGTGATGCTGCTGGGTGCATTGCCCAGTCCGACGGCTAGATTGCGCAACCAGTTTTCATAACCAGTGCGCCGAATGGGTGAGCCTTGGGTGCGTTCAAGAAACTCTTCCTCAGTCCAACGAAATAAATCGATCAAACTGCTGTTATCTAAGTGCTGTCTAGGTGAGAAGTCTTCTTCTTGGGTGGTCTTACTAAAGCGGTTCCAAGGGCAGACAATTTGGCAGTCATCACAACCAAACACCCTATTGCCTATCAGTGGGCGTAGCTCAAGCGGGATAGCGCCTTTGAGTTCAATGGTTAAGTAAGATATACAGCGGCGCCCATCTAGGATGTAAGGGCCGACAAAGGCTTGAGTAGGGCAGCGATCTAGACAGGCGGTGCAAGACCCACAGTGATTGCTTTGTTGCGGCTCGTCCTCAGGTAGCGGAATATCGACAAAAATTTCACCCAAGAAAAAGAAGCTGCCTGCAGTGCGATTCAGCAGCAGGGTGTTTTTACCAATCCAGCCCAGGCCAGCATTGCGAGCTAAGGCAGACTCTAGTACAGGAGCGCTATCAACAAAAACCCTATAGTTGAGCGGCTCAATTTCTAGTTTGATACGTTCGGCAAGCTGCTGCAGACGTTTGCGCATCAGTTTATGGTAGTCGCGCCCCAGAGCATAACGGGAAATATAGGCTAAACTTGACTGCTTTAGGGTTTCCAGCATATGTGTATCGGCAGGTACATAATTCATACGCACAGAAATTACCCGCAGGGTGCCGGGCATTAGTTCTGTAGGTCTAGAACGCAGGGTGCCGTGCTTGGCTAAATAATCCATTTCGCCGTGATAGTTGGCGGCAAGATAGCTAAGCAGATGCGGTTCATCCGCGCGTAGGTCGGTGCCGCTGATACCCACGTCGGCAAAGCCTAGTTCATTACCCCATTGCTTAATGCGTTGAGCTAATGGCTGTAAAGCGGAATTTTGTTCGGTCATCGTGCAGACATGTAGGTATAATTTGCGGATATGCAGTATAACAAGGGGTAAGGGCGTTGAGTAATGAATGTTCGGGCGCATTTACTCAGGGTTTGCAAGGCGGGGATATGTCTGAGATTGAACTTTTTTTGGCTGACGAGGCACAAACCTTGGCGTTGGGTACGCAATTGGCACGTTTGACCGCTGGACATGGCTTGTTGTTTTTACAGGGTGATCTCGGAGCGGGGAAAACGACCCTATCGCGGGGGATTATCCAAGGTCTAGGTCACCAAGGAGCGGTTAAGAGCCCCACCTTTACCCTAGTAGAACCCTATGTTGTAGGTGACTTGCAGCTGTGGCATTTTGATCTGTATCGCCTAGCTGACCCAGAAGAATTGGAGTTTTTGGGCATACGCGATTACTTGGCCGACGATGATTTATGCATTATTGAATGGCCGCAGAAGGGCCAAGGCGTTTTGCCAGAGCCTGATTTGCATATTAGTATATACACTCACCAGCAAGGACGACGGGTTGTATTAACGCCTTATAGTACGCGCGCAAAAAACTGGTGTGCGGCTGTGGCACAATTAAACCGCCTGTGAGGTAAGTATGCGGCTGCGTTTTTTCTTAGCAACTCTTGTGCTGTGCATGCTTTTTCCGATGCAGGTTTTTGCTGCCACAGATATTAAAGGGGTGCGCTTATGGCGTGCGCCGGATAACACGCGGCTGGTTTTCGACCTTAGCGGTCCGGTTACGCACAATGTGTTTGCGCTGGACA
>LFTS01000208.1 GCA_001513435.1 Gammaproteobacteria bacterium DTU040 | reverse complement strand
CTGCGCTGTTTGCCTCCGATCCCAACTGGGGGCGTATTGTGGCGGCTGTCGGTTATGCTGGTGTGCCGGCTTTGGAGCAGGAAAAGGTCAATGTGTTCCTGAATGACGTCTGCATTGTGCGTGATGGTGGCCGTGCCGCATCCTATACCGAGGAGCAGGGCGCTGCGGTGATGCAGCAGGAGGAGATCCTGATCCGTATTGAGCTGGGGCGCGGTGAGTGTAGTGAAACGATCTGGACCACGGACTTGTCCCATGAATATGTACGCATCAACGCTGAGTACAGAACCTAAGACTCCTGTTGGAGCGCATCTTAACCCCTATTGGAGTGCAGCTTTAGGGGAGCATTCCACAGCTTCGCGCAAGGCGGAGCTGTGGTTGCAGGTGTAATCTGCGTTCGAATGCAATGCGCGTAACGGTTTTTGGTGGGAGCGCAACTTTTGCGCGATTGGGATTAACCGGAAGCGCTGAAGCTTGCTGCTCGTCCCCATTGCCAGAAGCAGATGGGTTTTCCGGCAGCACTTGCGTTGGTTTTATCGTTCGCATCGCGCAGAAGCTGCGCTCCCACAAGACTGCGCTCCCGCAGTAGAAATTGGGCTTAACAAGGCAGCTTACGACCACAGTCCACGGATGGCGGCGATGCCTTGGGCGCCGATGATGCGGGCTTGGGTTAAGTCGCTTGGCTGCAAGCCGCCGAGTAGGTAAACAGGCACTTGTGCCTCAGCGATTAATTCAGCCGTTGCAGCCCAGCCCAAAGGCTGCGCATCTGGGTGGCTGGCAGTGGCCTGCACGGGTGATAAACAGGCGAAATCCGCGCTAATCTGCGTCGCCCAAGCCAGCTGCTGTGCGTTATGACACGAAACCGCCAGCCAACGATTGCTTGGCAAGGGCCGCTCAGACTGCTGCGCAAACTGTTCCAGTTGCGCGCTGGTCAGGTGCCAGCCGGCCTGCTCATAATCCTGTACCTGCGCCCAACTGCCTTTAATCAATAAGCGGCAGCTTACGGGCAATGCCTGCAATAGCCGCTCCACTAAGGCAAAATACGCCTGCTCACTTAACTCAGGCGCCCGTAACTGCACCAGCTCAATTCCTTGCGCTGCTGCCCGCATCACGCCCTGATACAGTGCCTCTGCATCCAGTCCCGTTGGGGTGACCAAATACTGCTGCGGCAGTTGCACGGCGCAAACGATGGGGCGATTCGCCGCTGGAAAAGCAATCTGCTGCAGTTGCGCCTTCGCCACCCACTGCATCGGTTGACCCTCAGCGCCGTGCGCGTCACCGCGATACGCCGTGACGCGATGCACATCCAGCAACACGTTTAACTCAGGGTATTGATAGGGGATTTGAATCAAAGGCTCGGCATTGACGACCTCGATGCCCAACTCTTCCTGTAGTTCGCGGGCCAGCGCCTGCAATACCGGCTCTCCCGCTTCGCATTTGCCGCCAGGAAACTCCCACAAACCGCCTTGGTGTTTATCCGCAGCACGCTGGGTCAGCAAAATACGCCCTTGGGTATCTTCAATCACCGCCACGGCGACATGCAGCTGTTTATTCATTGCTCACCACGGGCGCAGGTTGTGCTTGCCAAAGAACTTCATGACTGGCCTCATGCAAAGCAATCATGCGTGCGGCAACAAAAAACGCATCGGATAAACGATTAATAAACCCTAATACTTCAGCGCGCAAAGGCTCGTGTTCATGTAACAACTGACAGCGCCGCTCAGCCGTACGCGCTGCACAACGACAGATATGCGCTTGGGCAATCAACACCGAGCCGCCGGGTAAAATAAAATCTTTCAGCGGCGACAATTGCTCAGCCCAGCGGTCAATCAGTGTTTCTAACTGTTGAATGTGTGTCGCCTGCAACACCTGATATTCAGGCATCGCCAGCTCACCGCCCAGATCAAATAACAGGTGCTGGTAAGGTGCTAATGAATCGAAAATATCGGTTAAACCCTGTAGCTGCAACTGTGCTAATAACAATCCTAGCTGACTGTTGAGCATATCCAGCTCGCCAATGGTTTCAATGCGAGGATGACTTTTGGCCAAACGTTGTCCGTCGGCCATGCCAGTCGTACCTGCGTCGCCGGTGCCGGTATAGACTTTACTGATGCGATAACCCATCTTGCTGTGCCTAATCTAGAGGTAAACCCAGTTGCTGCAGTCGCGCTTGTAACTGGCTGTGTAAGTCCAGTAAGGCGCGGTGTGAGGTGCCCAGCTGCTGGCTTTGCGCCAAGGCGAAACCGGTTATATAGCTAATTTCGGTGCGCCTTTGATTGAGCACATCCTGCAGCATGGAAGAAGTGTTCTGCGCTGTATTCTGGATGACCTGCAGGCACTGTGCAAACACATCCTCTGCGGTGCAAGGGTAACCCGCCGCACTTAACAGCTGTGCCAACTCATGGGCTAGCGCAGTCAAGCGTTCAGTCTGCTGGGTGAGCTGTCCGTTTTTACACTGATACAAAACAGTCAGCGGGTTAATCAGGCAGTTGATGGCCAGCTTACGCCACAAGGCTGCCAGAATAGTATCTGTCCATTGATACGAAATCTGCGCCTGCTGCCAGTCGCGCAAGCAAGTAGGCTCAGGTTGAGTGTGGACTAAATCGCCGAGTAGCGTGGTTCCTTGACCAGCATGTGTGCAGTGGAACGGCTGGGTTAGAAAAGCGCCTTCTGTGGAACTAGCAGCAATTACCCGAATGCCCGGTAATAACTGCGCGATAGCCTGTTGACTGCCCATACCGTTTTGCAGCAAGAACACACCGCTGTTTGAGCTAAGACGCGTTTTGACTGATTCAACTGCAGCCACCGCATCATAGGCTTTGCAGGCAACGATTAATCTTTCTATAGGCTGTGGATGACTGGCCAGCTGCGCATTGATAGCAATATCTAGTGGACTGCTTTGCCCGTAGGCAAGATAGCTGATTTGGTTACCTTGGCGTTGTAGGGCAGCCAAGCGGTGTTGATTGCGCAGGATTAGACTGGCAGGTATGTGCGCTTGGCTTAGGCGTGCAGCCCACAGGCAGCCAAGGCTACCGGGACCTAAAATATGCCAACTCATACGAGTGAGTGTTTTACCACTTCCAAATGAACTCTGCCGCTGTTGCGTGCGTAATCAAGGTTATTTTTGGCTAGTTCCATGATTTTTTCTGGAACGCTAGGTAAAGCAATGGAGCGCATAGTGACTAAGCTCAGATTGGCCTGAACGCTAAGAAAACCCTCGCTTGTTTTAAAGGCCTTAAGGTTTAAGCCATCGTGCAGTCTTTTGAAGGTGTTCGATGAGCACTCCTGCTGTTTGGGCAGCAAGGTGAGCATAGCAAACTGATTGCTATCGAGGCGCACTAAGGTGTCTAGCGGGCGCACCAGTTGCTGTAAACGGCTGGCAATACTTTGCAACAGCTCGCGGTGGATACGTTTGCCGTACTGCTTGTTGTAGGCTACTAGGTTATCAATATGAACAAGCAGATAACAGAGTGTGCCACCACGTGCTTCAAGCTGGCGCAGACTTTTTTTAAGCTGCTGTATGATTAGACGACGATTACCCAGCCCCGTCAGAGGATCAGTAAGATTAACCGCTTCAATGCGTTGTAGGTTATGTGCCAGCAGATGTTTTTCATGCATTAATTTAAGCAATGTGCTGTAAAGACGATTAGCAGCATATACTCTAGGTACTAGCTGTTCGTTCATCACTGACTTACTAATAAAATCGTCCACGCCCTGATCAAAGGCTTCAACCAGCGCGTCGTCACCTTCTTTGCCTGTGAGTAAAATCACATAGGTATAGTGACCCTTCGCGTCGTCTTGGGAACGAATTTGTTTGGTGAGCTCCAAACCATCCATTTCCGGCATCAGCCAGTCTGCAAGCAGGATTCCGGCAGGGCGTTCTTCCATAAGTTTGAGTGCTTCGTTAGCGCTGCTGGCAAAGCGAATATCGGTATACCCAGCTTGGCTGAGCGCACGTCCAACCACCACGCTAGAGAATTTGGCATCATCCACAACTATAATGCTCAGACGAGAGCTTGGCATAAATCGTTCTCTTAATTTATAGTTACGTAAAGGTTTATAAAGTAATAAGCGTTACAGCATGTCTTATAATGCTGGCATATTATAATCGCAAGCGCACAAGCCGTTAATTGTGACGCTAACTACAATGTTTTAAAAGTGGAGACCAAAGATGCCGTCTTTTGATGTGGTATCAGAGCTGGATAAGCACGAGATAACCAATGCCGTAGACAACGCAGCCAAAGAATTAGAGCGCCGTTATGATTTGCGTGGTAAGGCTAGCTTAGAACTCAGTGATAAAACCATTACCATTACCGCTGAAGCTGACTTTATGCTGGAGCAAGTGATCGAGATCATTAAACTTGCACTGGTTAAACGCAAAATCGATATCCAATGCCTTGAGTACAAAGATGCTTATGCTTCTGGGAAAGTAGTAAAGCAAGAAGTTATTCTGCGCGAAGGTATCGATAAGGAGTTGGCGAAAAAAATAGTCAGTGTTATTAAGGACGCCAAGCTTAAGGTGCAAGCCTCTATTCAGGGTGAGCAGGTGCGCGTAACAGGTAAAAAACGTGATGACTTGCAAGAGGTTATGGCGTTGTTGCGTGGTGAGTCTTTAGGCTTGCCGCTGCAGTTCACTAACTTCCGTGATTAAAGGAACCTCTGAATAATTACCTGCTTAGCTACCACCGTGTTAAAAACATACTCACGGGTGCGCGCCGGGTAGATTAGTCACTTCTTTGGTTGTGTTATGTGGCCACAGCTGAGCTACGAGCATGCCAGTCAGCATTAAAGCCGCGCCAAAATAGCCTTTGCTGTTTAGGGTTTCGTTCAAAAATAGCATAGCAGCCAGTGCAGCAAAGACGCCCTCTAAAGATAAAATGATGGCGGCATGGGCAGCTTTAGCATGCTTTTGTGCAATCGCTTGCAGGCTAAATCCAACGCCAACAGAAAGGATTCCTGCATAGGCAAGAGCGGGAATGGCCTGTTTGATGTTTTGCCAAACCATGGTTTCAAAGTAAGCGGCTGCGCTTAAGCTGGCTACCGCGCAAAGCAAAAACTGTATAAAAGCTAGGCGTAACGGGTCGTAGCGTTTGGCGAAATAGCCCAGCGCCAGTACATGCAGCGCCCAGACCAGAGCACCCGTTAGCTGCAGCCAATCACCACGAGCGATGGCGAGGCTGTCCTGTACGCTGAGCATATATAACCCAGCCACAGCCATCAGTACGCCTAGCCATACACCGAGCCCGGTACGCATGCCAAATAGCAAGCCTATTAAGGGTACGAAAATCACATACAGACCGCTGATAAATCCGGCGTTGGAAACCTTGGTATATAGCAGGCCGACTTGCTGTAAGTTAATACCGAGGGTTATGAGTAGGCCAAGCAGCAAGCCGGCGCGCAGTAGCCCAGCGTTTAAAAATTGACCTTGGACAAGAGCTTTATGGCGTCGATAGAGTAAAAAAGGCAGTACTACCGCAGCGCCCAAACTAAAACGAATACCGGAAAATAATAAAGGGCCAATATCATCCATGCCGATACGCTGTGCAACCAAAGCACCACCCCAGATTATGGCGGCAGTGAGCATGAATAGATTGGCCAATAGGCGTTTATTTTGCATGGTTTAAAATAATAAATGCTTGCGAGTCAAATGGTTAGTTGTTTTTTTAATTAGTATACGTGGAATGCGGTTTGGTCATTTAGTCTTGTGCTAATGTATTCCTTCGTATAAGGTAAGCGCTGCAATTTGCGCAAGGTTACTATACAAATTTAGGATATTAACTCATGGCTGCCTATGAAATACTCATCGCTGACGATCATCCATTGTTCCGTAGTGCTTTACATCAAGCACTGACGATTTCTTTGGGTGCCAATATTCGTTTGGTCGAAGCTGAAAGTATTGCGCAGCTGGAAGCGCGTTTGCTTGAAAAATCTGATTGGGATCTGGTGTTGTTGGATTTAAACATGCCGGGTGCTCATGGCTTTTCGGGGCTGGTTTTATTGCGCGGTCAGTATCCGCAGGTTCCTGTGGTAATGATTTCAGCGCAGGAAGAAACAACAGTAATGGCACGTGCGCGTGAATTCGGTGCCAGCGGCTTAATTCCTAAATCAAGTCCGTTAGAAGATATCCAAAAAGC
>LFTS01000226.1 GCA_001513435.1 Gammaproteobacteria bacterium DTU040 | reverse complement strand
TTTTCTTCTGGCGCGTTATCGATTTGGTCATAACCTTTTGATGCACCTGCACCGCCCCATACTTCAGCACAAACGCGCGTCAGAGCAGCAGTCAGAGTAGTTTTACCATGGTCAACGTGACCAATGGTGCCTACGTTCAAGTGCGGTTTACTACGTTCGAATTTTTCCTTAGCCACGATATGTAACCTCTTACTAATTGGCGGGATTAACCTTGGTTTTTAATAATTGCTTCAGCAATGTTTGCCGGAGCTTCAGCGTATTTGGAGAACTCCATGGAGTAACTAGCACGGCCTTGAGACATTGAGCGAACGTCGGTCGCATAACCGAACATTTCACCCAATGGAACCTCTGCACGAATAACCTTGCCTGATGGCGTGTCATCCATACCTTGGATCAGACCACGGCGACGGTTTAAGTCACCCATCACATCACCCATGTAATCCTCTGGCGTAACCACTTCGACTTTCATTACTGGCTCAAGCAGCACGGCGCCACCTTTGGCGCTTAACTGCTTGGTCGCCATCGAAGCAGCGATTTTAAACGCCATTTCACTTGAGTCGACATCGTGGTAGGAACCGTCAAAAACGGCTGCCTTTAGACCGAGAAGCGGATAACCGGCAACAATACCGTTTTGCATCTGCTCTTCGATACCTTTTTGAACTGCAGGAATGTATTCCTTCGGAATAACACCACCAACAATTTCATTTGTAAATTCAAGACCTTCCTGGCCTTCATCTGCAGGCGAGAAACGAATCCAGCAATGACCAAACTGGCCACGACCACCTGACTGACGAACGAATTTACCCTCGATCTCACAGGTGTTGCGAATCGTTTCACGGTAAGCCACTTGCGGCTTACCAATGTTGGCCTCAACGTTGAATTCACGACGCATACGGTCAACCAGAATATCCAAGTGCAACTCACCCATACCGGAAATAATGGTTTGACCTGTTTCTTCGTCAGTCTTAACCCGGAACGATGGGTCTTCTTGCGCTAAGCGGCCTAAAGCAATACCCATTTTTTCTTGGTCAGCTTTAGTTTTTGGCTCCACAGCAACGGAAATAACCGGCTCCGGGAAATCCATACGCTCAAGAATGATTGGCTTGTCAATGTTGCACAGAGTATCCCCTGTAGTCACATCTTTCATGCCGATCAGAGCCGCGATATCACCCGCGCGCACTTCTTTAATTTCCTGACGATCGTTAGCATGCATCTGCACCATACGACCTACACGCTCGCGCTTGCCTTTTACTGAGTTCAATACAGCGTCACCTGAAGCTAGAACGCCGGAGTAAACACGGATAAAGGTCAAAGTACCCACAAAGGGATCAGTGGCGATTTTGAAGGACAGCGCTGAAAAAGGCGCATTGTCATCTGCTGGGCGCTCATCAACCTGCTCTTCGTTGTCTGGATGCACACCCTTAATAGGTGGAATCTCAGTTGGCGCAGGCAAGTAGTCAATCACAGCGTCAAGCACCAATGGCACACCTTTGTTCTTGAAAGATGAACCACATACTGCTGGAACGATTTCACCAGCGATAGTACGCGCACGCAAGCCAGCTTTAATCTCATCGATGGTTAACTCACCACCTTCAAGATATTTGTCCATCAATTCTTCACTGGATTCTGCTGCTGCTTCAACGAGCAAAGAGCGATACTCTTCAGCTTCCTCTAGCATATCCGCAGGAATGTCTTCTTCACGGTAAACCAGACCCATGTCAGCATCATCCCAATAACGAGCTTTCATCGTGATTAGGTCAACTTGGCCAACAAAGTTCTCTTCCATACCGATCGGCAATTGCAGAGCCACAGGTGTGTGACCTAAACGCTGCTTGATTTGACCCAAAACACGCTTAAAGTCTGCACCTTGACGGTCCAATTTGTTTACGTAAACGATACGCGGAACACCGTATTTGTTGGCTTGACGCCATACAGTCTCGGACTGAGGCTCAACACCAGATGAACCACAGAATACTACGACAGCGCCATCGAGAACACGCAGTGAACGCTCAACCTCAATAGTGAAGTCAACGTGACCAGGTGTATCGATAACGTTTACACGGTAGCGATCATACTGCTTGGTTGAGCCTTCCCAGAAAGCTGTAACCGCTGCAGATGTGATGGTAATTCCACGCTCTTGTTCTTGCTCCATCCAGTCAGTAGTACTTGCACCATCATGGGTTTCACCCATTTTGTGGTTAACACCTGTATAAAACAGGATGCGTTCAGTTGTCGTGGTTTTACCGGCGTCAACGTGTGCACAAATACCAATGTTACGGTAGCGATTAATAGGGGTAGTACGAGCCACAGTTAGGTCCTCGCTAAATTAAAAACGGTAATGCGAGAAAGCCTTGTTGGCTTCTGCCATACGATGCACGTCTTCACGCTTCTTAACAGCTGAGCCTTTACCTTCAGCGGCATCCATCAACTCACCCGCTAAGCGCAGGGTCATGGATTTTTCGCCACGCTTACGCGCAGCCTCTACCAGCCAGCGCATTGCTAGCGCGTTACGGCGGGAAGGGCGAACTTCAACTGGAACCTGATAGGTAGCACCACCTACACGACGGGATTTCACTTCAACCAAGGGAGCGATGGCTTCTAGTGCTTTTTCAAAGGTTTCCAGTGGTTCTAGGTTTTTACGCTGCTGAACTGTTTCCAGTGCACCATAAACAATACGCTCGGCCACGGCTTTTTTACCGTGCTCCATAACGTGGTTCATAAATTTTGCGAGAATCTGACTTCCATACTTTGGATCATCTAGAATTTCACGCTTTGCGATTACGCGACGTCTTGGCATTGATAAGCCCTCAAACGGTCTTCAGGTTAGCTCAGGACTCACTTACAGGCCCGACCTTACTCTTATCGACTCGAGTTAAAAAAATAGTTACTTAGGACGCTTGGTACCGTACTTAGAACGGCCCTGCTTGCGATCCTTAACACCGGAGGTATCTAAAGAACCGCGCACAGTGTGATAACGCACACCCGGCAAGTCTTTAACACGACCACCACGAATTAATACAACGCTGTGCTCTTGCAAGTTGTGGCCTTCACCACCGATGTAAGAAGACACTTCAAAGCCATTGGTTAAACGAACACGGCACACTTTACGTAGCGCTGAGTTCGGCTTTTTTGGTGTGGTGGTATATACACGAGTACATACTCCACGACGCTGTGGGCAACCCTGTAGCGCAGGCACGTCGTTCTTCTCGACGATACGCTTACGTGGTTTGCGCACTAGCTGGTTTACTGTTGCCATCTATATGCTCCACTTTTGTCTTGCGACAATACATAACAAGGCGGAGCCGAAGCCCCACCAAATTTAAGGGTACAAGATTTTAGTGACAGTCTTGCCCCGCGTCAAGAACTAAGCTACCCGTCTAGGAGCTTAGTTACTCAATAGAATTTAGCGCTTCACTGAATGCTTCAAATTCAGTGGCACTAACATCTTGTTTTGTATCAACATTAGCACGTCTACTCTT
>LFTS01000134.1:689-927 GCA_001513435.1 Gammaproteobacteria bacterium DTU040 | reverse complement strand
AGCAGTTTATGGTTAACACCATACACAACGGTGAGGTCGGCTGAGTCTAATGGGTGCGCCAAGAGTACGCGTTTGGCGCCAGCAGCAATGTGTTCGTCTGCCAGTTCACGTTTTTTGACGCGACCGGTACAGTCGAGCACTACATCGATATCAAGCTCTTTCCACGGAAGGTTTTTGGTTTCGCTTTCTTTCAGTATGCGAATGGTTTTGCCAGCAATTTGCATGCTGTTTTCACCAA
>LFTS01000134.1:0-615 GCA_001513435.1 Gammaproteobacteria bacterium DTU040 | reverse complement strand
TGAACCTAGATCGTTAATAGCAACGATTTCAATTTTGTTATGCAGCTCACGCTCAAAAAGCGTGCGTAAAATATTGCGTCCAATACGTCCATATCCATTAATGGCGATTCTTAGCATTGTCGTTCTCCGTTGATTTGTATTTGGGGGTTGTTATTTGCGTTTAGCACCATAATGGCCGCAACCATTAAAAATGTGTCCGTTCCAGTCAAGCATGGCGGAAAGGTGATTGAGTGCACCGCTCATGCTGTCTGTGCAATGTTGCGGGGTTATCCACAGTTGCAGTTGTTCTTGGTCAGCTTGGCTGCTGATATAGGTGAAGTTATCAGGCAGTTGTTCTTCGATGTAGGGTAATGCAAGGGGTTGCTGATCGGGTTGTGCAAGCAGCAATCCGTCCGTGGTGAGCAATAAAGTCCAAAAGGGCTCATTACCATGCACTCTAAGGATGAGCTTGGTAAAGTCAGGGTCATCACAAGCATGACCTTCACGTTGGATGCGATAAAAAGTGTTGGTGGAAATTCGGGTTGCTTGTTTAAAGTTTGGGTTATCCAAATCTCCGCCTAAATCAACAAAGGTTGGTTCTTCTAGTTGTCGAGCAAAAGAGTTAAAGGTTTCTTC
>LFTS01000227.1 GCA_001513435.1 Gammaproteobacteria bacterium DTU040 | reverse complement strand
GCAACAACCGTGCCATAAAACCCTATGCATTTTAGAATTAGATTACGAACTGGTTTTTACGCGCATTAGCCCGATCGGGCGGAGAAGGAAGTGGAGCCTAAGGGCTGCGCCCCAACAGCACTGCCAATGAGCTAGCCGTACTGTCAGAGCGTTCTGATCAGCTGCCGTTAGATGACGATTAAATCCGCCTGCAAAGCACCCGCCTGCTTCAAGGCTTCTAAGATAGCCATCAAATCCGAAGGCGAAGCACCTACTTGGTTTACCGCACGCACTATTTCATCCAACGTAGTGCCAGTGGCAAATTTAAACATAGGACGCATTTCTTGTTCAGCATTCACGCGCGAGCGCGGAACCACAACCGTTTGCCCATCAGAAAAGGCTTCCGGTTGACTGACGCTGGTATCCTCACTGATTGCAACCGTCAAACTTCCGTGCGTTACCGCAGCTGGTTGCACGCGCACATCCTGACCAATCACAATAGTGCCGGTACGCGAGTTAATAATGACTTTGGCGACGGCCTGACCGGCTTCGATCTCAAGATTTTCGATAACCGAGAGATAATTCACGCGCTGGCTTGAATCAACCGGAGCTGCAACACGAATTGAACCCGCATCCATAGCCTGCGCGGTATCCGGACCTAACAAATCATTTAGCTTATCGACAATATTTTTAGCGGTGGTGAAGTCGGGTCGATTTAAGTTCAGCGTCAAATAATTGCCTTGGTCAAAGGATGAAGGCACTGAGCGCTCAACCGTTGCACCCGATGGAATACGACCCGCTGAAGGTACGTTAACCGTAATGCGCGAACCGTCCGCACCACCCGCATCAAAACCACCCACCACCAGATTACCCTGAGCAATGGCATACACATTGCCATCAATACCCTTAAGCGGTGTCATCAGCAAGCTGCCACCACGCAGACTTTTAGCATTACCAATGGAAGATACGGTGACATCAATGGTCTGCCCTGGGCGCGCAAAAGGCGGCAGCTCAGCATGGATAGAAACCGCTGCTACGTTTTTAAGCTGGATATTACCTGTGCCAGGCGGCACGTTAATACCAAACTGCGCCAGCATATTGTTAAAGGTCTGCACGGTAAAAGGTGTTTGCGTGGTCTGGTCACCACTGCCATTTAAACCCACCACCAAACCATAACCAATTAATTGGTTGGTACGCACACCTTGAATTTTCGCCAAATCTTTTAAGCGTTCAGCCTGAGCCCCTGCAACCATGCCCAGTGTTAAAAACACTGCTAATGCATATCTAAACATTGTCATTCCCTCTTACTAGAAAGGCCACTTCGGACTCATAAAAAAGCGGCTTAACCAACCCGGTTGACTGGCATTAGCAAACGCGCCCGTACCCGAATAGGTTATGCGTGCGTCGGCAATACGCGTTGAAGACACGGTATTATCCGTACTAATATCATCGGAACGAACCAACCCAGAGATGCGAATCAACTCATCACCTGTATTAAGCGTCAGCCATTTTTCACCCCGAACCACCAAAATTCCATTAGGTAAGACTTCGGCCACGGTTACGGTAATAGAACCATTTAAACTGTTACTCTGCCCTGCTTGCCCTGAGCCTTTCATGGCACGTTTCGCTTTTGCGCTGGCTTCCAAACTTAACGTTTCATTGCCCAAACCTAAAGCACTAAGACCTGCAAGTGGGTTTTTTGGCGTCATCGCCATGCCGAATATATTTGGCACGCCAATATCAATATCGCTGTCTTTTTGCATTTGTGAGTTAGCGTTTTTGCTAGCCTGAGTACGTTCATTCAGGTTGATGGTGATGATGTCGCCCTCACGAAAAGCCTTGCGATCAGTGAAGTAGTTAGATTCAAAGCTAGCTTGATAAATAGCCCCGTTATTCTGCGCTGCCGGTACCGGAGTACGCGGCAACACAGGCGCATAATAGGGGTCATCCGGCTTGGGCTGCGGCATCTCGGCACAACCAGCCAAAACCAATAGCGCTGTGAGCGGAAGTACAAAGGCTGCGCGTTTCATTGCATTATCCCTCTATTAAAGCTTCTGAGTAATAAAGGACAGCATTTGGTCTGCTGTCGAGATAACTTTGGAGTTCATTTCATAGGCGCGCTGAGTGGTAATCATATTCACTAACTCCTCAACCACGCTTACGTTTGAGTTTTCTAAGGTGTTCTGTAATACACTGCCAAGACCATTTAGGCCCGGTGTCCCAACTTGCGGCGCACCACTGGATGCGGTCTCTAAAAACAGATTATTACCAATGGCTTCAAGGCCGGCGTAGTTAGTGAAGTCGGTGGTTTGGATATTACCTAAAATTTGTGGTTGCGGAGTACCGGCAACCGTCACCGAAACCGTTCCATCCTCACCCACAGTAAAGGTGCGCACCTCAGGTGGCAGCACGATGGCCGGCTCTAAAGGAAAGCCCTGAGAGTTGACCACTTGTCCATCAGAGTTAAGCTGAAAACTACCATCACGGGTATAAGCAATGTTGCCATCGGGTAATAAAATCTGGAAAAAACCACGCCCATTAATCGCCATATCTAACGGCTGCTCAGTCGTCTGCAAGCTGCCTTCAGTGAAGATTTTCTGTGTGCCCGCAATTCGTACACCTGTACCCAACTGCAAACCGCTGGGCAACTCACTGTCTTGGCTTGACTGACCGCCGGGTTGGCGGCGAATCTGATAGAGCAAGTCTTCAAACTCAGCACGATCGCGCTTAAAACCTGTGGTTGAAACGTTGGCTAAGTTATTCGAAATGGTGGTTAGGTTCATATCCTGTGCGGATAAACCTGTTTTCGCAACCCAAAGTGATGGAAGCATGGTCGTTCTCCTTGAGTGCCAACTTTATGACACTCAGCTATTAATTCTTTCTTACTTAGGTTAACTGCATGATTCGTGCCATCGATGAAGAATTCTCTTCCGCGGTACGCATCATCTTGACGTGCAGTTCAAACTGGCGTGATAAAGACAGCATAGCGGTCATCTCAGCAACCGCGTTCACGTTACTGGATTCGGTAAAGCCAGAAATCATGCGCGCATTGGCTTCCGGCTCGAATTCCTGGCCGTTTTTGCCACGAATTAAACCGTCTTGACTCTTCTCTAACTCACGCGGATCTGGCATGACCAACTTAATGCGATCAACCTCAGCCATCACATCTGGGGCCTCACCTAAAGAGCGAATACTGATGGTGCCATCTTGACCAATTTC
>LFTS01000023.1 GCA_001513435.1 Gammaproteobacteria bacterium DTU040 | reverse complement strand
TTATACGTATACTTAGCTGAGATTGCTGCCGGTTTGGGTTATCAAGTTACAGGCCAGCACTTTTAGATAGCAGCATCCAAGCCGTAAGTAGAGTTTTTAGTTATAGCAGTGCGGTTAAGGCTGGTCTACAATACAGCGGTTATAAACATATTCTTCTTTAGGTAAATGCCCATGTCTTTTACAGAGCAACTCTCCCGTTTGCGTACTTTTTTGGATTCTGATGAATTATACGAGGAAGCGCTCGACTACGTAGCCGCACACGGTTATCTGACAGCCTTGGCAATTTGCCCTGAAACCGTACTAGAAGATGAATGGATGGCTGAGCTGTTTGCTGAGCCGCCCGTCTACAAAGATCAGGCGCAGAAAGACGATATCGAAAGCGCATTACGTCAGCTGAAATCGCATATCGAACGTCAGTTAGCCAGCGATGAAGAGTTTGTTCTGCCATGTGACTTGGACGTGGGCGATGAGCCTGAAGAGTCAGAGTTGCGTGGCTGGTGTATTGGCTTTATGGAAGGCGTATTTTTGCGTGAAGACATCTGGTTTGAAGAAGATGAAGATGAAGTCAGCGAGCTGCTGCTGCCTATAATGGTCGTGTCGGGCTTGTTTGATGAACAGCCGGATTTTGCTGAAATTGCTGAGGACTTGGACTTGCTGGACAGCATGGCTGCACAAATTCCAGAGCTGCTCACCACGCTGTTTTTGATTTGCCAAGCACCTGAAGAAAAGCCCGTATTGCTCAAAAAGCCAAGGTAAGCAGGTGCTTGCTGAGACGGCTTCTGTGAGAAGCTATTGCCCTCTTTAAAATGCCATGACCCCTAAAAAGCTTCTGGTTGCTAACCCGTTGTTACGCTATACGCTATTTGCAATTGGCTGCCTGAGTTTGGCTTTGGGAGTGTTGGGCATTTTCTTACCAATACTACCCACCACGCCATTTATTTTATTAGCGGCAGCTTGTTTTGCCCGCAGCTCAGAATCCTTCTACCGTTGGATTACCTCTCATCCGCGTTTTGGCCCCATGATTGCTGATTATTTAGCGGGCAAAGGTCTGCCACTTAAAGCCAAACGCATGGCGATTACGCTGCTATGGATAAGCATTATCGCCGGCTGTTTGTGGGTGGACTTTATTTGGGCCAAGGTAGCTATGTTGTGTACCGCTACGGTGGTGAGCCTATACATCTGGCGACTGCCTACAGCGCGAACGCACTATCGGTAGTGCTAAGGAATTATTATTCCAGCTTTGCTGAGCATATCGCATAAACGAATGAGCGGCAGGCCGATTAAGCTGGTTGCATCCTCACCTTCGGTGGCGCGGAACAAGCTAATACCTAAACCCTCAGATTTGAAACTGCCGGCACAGTCCAGCGGCTGTTCACGCTCAATGTAACGGCTGACTTGTTCTGGGCTGAGGGTGCGGAAATGCACAGTGAAGGGTACGCAATCCACTTGAATAGTGCCGCTGGCGCTGTCGAGTAAGCATAGGCCGGTATAAAAAGTCACACTACGCCCGCTGGCGGCAGTCAATTGGGCGATGGCGGCAGCAGCAGTGCTGGGTTTGCCTAAAATCTGCCCATCCAGTACGGCAACCTGATCTGAACCAATAATTAAATGTTGTAAAAACTGTGCACGCAAAGCGCGTGCTTTGGCGACCGCTAAGCGTTGTACCAGCATTTGTGGAGTTTCGTCAGCGAGTGGGCGCTCATCAATGTTGGGGCTGCAACTGGTGAAGGGTAGTTGGAGTCGTTGCAAAAGCTCGCGGCGATAGACCGAGCTGGAGGCTAAAACAAGTGGGCGCATAGTGATAAAACCTAACTAATCTGTAATGGACTGCAAAGCGCGCCCAAGTTTCGGTTATACTATGGCGCATTTGGGCGGCAATGATCTAGAGGATTTTACATGTTCGATAATCTTAGCGAACGTCTCTCGCAAACACTACGCAATGTCACGGGTAAAGCGAAATTAACAAAAGACAACATTAAAGACACGCTGCGTGAAGTACGCATGGCGTTATTGGAAGCTGATGTTGCATTACCTGTGGTGAAAGACTTTGTTAATGCGGTGCGTGATCGTGCGGTAGGAGCTGAAGTATCACGTAGCTTGTCTCCTGGTCAGGCGTTTTTAAAAATAGTCCAAGCTGAATTAGAAAGCATGATGGGTGCAGCCAACGAAGAGCTGTCCCTCAATGCTGCACCACCCGCGGTGGTGTTAATGGCTGGTTTACAGGGTGCGGGTAAAACCACCACAGTGGCCAAGCTAGCCAAGCACTTACAAGAGCGCAAAAAGAAAAGCGTGATGGTGGTATCTGCTGACGTTTACCGTCCAGCAGCGATTAAACAGCTTGAAACGCTTGCCGCTGAAGTGGGAGCAACCTTCTTTCCTTCAGATATTAGTCAGAAACCAGTTGATATTGCTCAGGCAGCCATTAAAGAAGCCAAGCTTAAATTTATTGATGTGGTGCTGGTGGATACCGCGGGTCGTTTAGCTATCGATGAAGAGTTAATGGCGGAAATCAGTGCTTTGCACGCAGCGGTTAATCCGATCGAAACCCTGTTTGTGGTTGATGCCATGACCGGTCAGGATGCTGCCAATACCGCCAAAGCCTTTAATGATGCCTTGCCGCTAACGGGTGTGGTGCTAACCAAAGTTGATGGTGATGCTCGAGGCGGTGCTGCCTTGTCAGTGCGCGCTATTACCGGCAAGCCAATTAAGTTTTTAGGTATGGGTGAGAAGACCGATGCTCTAGAACCTTTCCACCCAGACCGTATTGCTTCGCGCATTTTAGGTATGGGTGATGTGCTCAGTTTAATTGAGCAAGCCGAGCAAAATCTTGATCGCGAGAAAGCTGAAAAGCTTACTAAAAAGCTGAAAAAAGGCAAGGGGTTTGACCTTGAAGACTTTCGTGATCAGCTGCAGCAAATGAACAATATGGGCGGCATGGGCGGTTTGCTGGAAAAAATGCCCAACATGGGCGGCATTAATCCAGCACAAATGCAGGGAATGCAAGGCAATGCCGAAAAGCAGTTCAAGCAAATGGAGTCCATCATTAATTCCATGACACCACAAGAGCGCCGCAATCCTGACATTATCAGTGGTTCGCGCCGTCGTCGTATTGCTATGGGTTCCGGAACCCAGGTGCAGGATGTGGGGCGTTTGATCAAGCAGCATAAGCAAATGCAGAAGATGATGAAGAAGTTCATGGGTAAGGGCATGGGAAAAATGATGCGCGGGCTTGGTGGTATGCTGCCAGGTATGGGTGGCCTGCCTAAACGTTAAAGGCGGCAAATAAACCTTTGCAAAACCTGCGTTACAGCTTAGAATATGCGACCTTTCGTACGTGCATAGAGCATTTGCGAAAGTTTTATTCATTTTAAATATAGGAAAAAAGTTTAATGGTAACTATCCGTCTAGCACGTGGTGGCTCTAAAAAACGTCCTTTCTATCACGTGACTGTAGCTAACAGCCGCAATGCTCGTGATGGCCGTTTTGTTGAGCGTATCGGCTTTTTCAACCCAGTTGCACGTGGCGCAGAAACTCGTTTGTCTGTAGACCAAGAGCGCGCAAACTACTGGATCAGCCAAGGTGCCCAGCCATCTGAGCGCGTTGCCCAGTTGTTGAAAGAAGCTGCTACTCAAGCAATTGCTTAAGTATCGCTTGTAGAGTAGAACGCACATGAACACTGACGATTTAGTCGTAATAGGTAAGATCGGCGCGGTGCATGGTGTGCGCGGGGAAGTTAAAATTCATTCGTTTACCGACCCTGTTGATAACCTGCAGGATTACCCCAAATGGACATTGCGCCGTGAGAAGGAAACCAAGCAGGTTGAGCTGGCGAGTGCTCGTTTCCAAGGCAAAGGGCTAGTGGCTAAAATTCAAGGCGTGGATGACCGTGATATTGCACGGACCTATGCAGGTTTTGAAATTTGTGTGCCGCGTAGTGAATTTCCTGAGCTGGAAGAGGGTGAGTTTTACTGGTATCAGCTCATAGGTTTGCAAGTGATTACTCAGGACCAGCAATTGCTGGGACGTGTCGATCACTTACTCGAAACCGGTGCTAATGACGTCTTGGTAGTAAAGCCCTGTGCTGGCAGCCTAGACGGTCGTGAGCGGTTGCTGCCTTACACTGATCAGTGCGTTATCGCCGTTGATTTGGCGCAAGGCATCATTAGCGTTGAATGGGACGCTGACTTTTAGTCGGGCATCATGTTAAGTGTTGCTGTTATTAGTCTGTTTCCCGAGATGTTCGCCGCTATAACCGAACATGGCATTACCCGTCGAGCAGTAGAGCAAGGGCTGGTCAGCATTGATTGCTGGAATCCACGCACCTTTACTGAAGACCGCCATCAAACTGTGGATGACCGACCCTTCGGCGGTGGTCCTGGGATGGTGATGAAGATTGAACCGCTGGAGCGTGCGTTGGCAGCAGCCAAACAAGCGCTGGGCAAGCCCGCTAAAGTGATATATATGTCACCGCAGGGTCAGCCCTTAAAGCAAGCAGCGGTGAGCGAACTGGCGCAAGCAGAGGCTTTAATTCTGATTGCCGGACGCTACGAAGGCATTGACGAGCGATTTATCGAGGCGCACGTTGATGAAGAATGGTCAATTGGTGACTATGTGTTATCCGGTGGTGAGTTACCGGCCATGGTACTGATTGATGCTATTACGAGGCTTTTGCCTGGTGCATTAAACCACGCAGATTCCGCAATAGAAGACTCATTTAGCGATGGTCTACTCGATTGCCCGCATTACACACGACCGGTCACGTATGCGGGTACAGATGTTCCACAGGTGCTGCTTAGCGGCAACCACGAACATATCCGGCGCTGGCGATTGCAGCAGGCTCTAGGCCGAACTGCAGAGCGTCGCGCTGATCTTCTGGATAGCCGCTCGCTTTCTGGAGAAGAGCAAACGCTGTTGGACGAATACTTTGCCCAGCAGGACGATAGTTAAGGTATCGATGGTAAATTTTAAGATTTACCTTAGGAGCAAACAATGACAAACCCAATTATTCAGCAGATTGAAGCTGAACAGATGACCAAAGAAATCCCTGCCTTTGCGCCGGGTGATACAGTAATAGTTCAAGTAAAAGTTAAGGAAGGCGATCGTCAGCGTCTTCAGGCATACGAGGGCGTAGTTATTCGTAAGCGCAACCGTGGCCTAAACAGTGCTTTTACCGTACGTAAAATTTCCAGCGGTGTAGGTGTTGAGCGTACTTTCCAAACCTACAGTCCTCTAGTAGACAGCATCACCGTTAAACGTCGTGGTGATGTGCGTAAAGCCAAGCTGTACTACTTACGCAACCTGTCTGGTAAAGCTGCTCGTATTAAAGAGAAGCTCAGCCGCTAAGCAGGCAAAAGAAAGCAGCCCAAGTGGCTGCTTTTTTGTTTTTAGGCTGAATAAAGGTAATTAATGTTGCAGCAAAATAAACAGCTTATCGACGATTTTTTGCAGCAACTTTGGCTGCAGCAAGGTTTGTCCGAAAATACACGGGCAGCCTATGCGAATGATTTGCGTCAGTTTGTTTTGTGGTTAACAGAGCAAGAACTCGCTCTGCTGCTGGTTCAACGCAGCCACGTATTAGAGTATCTTGCTTGGCGTCTGCAAGAAGGCTACAGAGCGCGCTCAACAGCACGTTTTATCTCAACCCTGAGGCGTTTCTATCAGTACCTGCTGGAGCAACGACTGATTAGCGAAGATCCCAGCGTGCTGGTGGATTTACCCAAGCTGGGACGTTCCCTACCCGATAGCCTGAGCGAAGCAGAGGTTGATGCCTTGCTTGATGCACCCGATACTGAAACACCCTTAGGCATGCGTGACCGCACCATGCTTGAAGTGCTCTATGCAACAGGCTTGCGCGTTAGTGAGCTGGTAGGGTTAAGTTTAGATGAAGTAAGCCTGCGCCAAGGTGTCGTGCGGGTGGTCGGTAAGGGTAACAAAGAACGCCTAGTGCCCATGGGTGAGCAGGCGTTAGATTGGCTCGAAGAGTATCTGGAGCAAGCGCGTCCGATATTGTTGGGCGGCAAAACCCCAGATGTAGTGTTTCCCAGTCAGCGTGGTCAGAAAATGACGCGGCAAACTTTTTGGCATCGAATAAAAATTCACGCGCAAACGGCGGGTATCCGTAAACCACTGTCACCGCATACCCTAAGGCATGCTTTCGCTACGCACTTACTGAATCACGGCGCGGACTTGCGTGTCGTGCAGATGCTGCTTGGGCACAGTGACTTGTCGACTACGCAGATCTATACCCACGTTGCACAGGCACGTTTACAGCAATTGCATGCAGAGCATCATCCCCGTGGCTAGCGCTGCACGTTTTCTATCATTTAAATAAAAAGTTAATACAACCGAGGAACACACCATGCTTCAGCGTCGTACCAAAATTGTTGCCACTATCGGTCCTGCTAGTAATAGTCCGGAAATACTTGAACAGTTAATACTGGCTGGCATGGATGTGGCGCGCTTGAATTTTTCCCATGGTACGGCTGATGAGCATCGCCGGTTGACGGAGCTGATTCGCCAAATTGCGAGAAAAAATCAACGCTATGTGGCGATATTAGGCGATTTGCAGGGGCCGAAGATTCGTATTGCGCGTTTCGCTAATCAGCGCATAGAGCTCAACACAGGGGACCCTTTTGTTTTCTCTATCAGCCATCCTAAAGACGCGGGTAATCAAGAGCGAGTAGGGGTGGATTATCCTGATCTGGTGAAAGATTGCACCGTTGGCGATGAACTATTGCTTGATGACGGCCGTGTAGTGATGCGTGTTAAAGCCGTTACTGA
>LFTS01000280.1 GCA_001513435.1 Gammaproteobacteria bacterium DTU040 | reverse complement strand
GGCCGTAGCTCTGCCCGCCTATCAGGACTATACAAAGCGCGCCCACGTATCTGAAGGCCTAGCCTTGGCTGCTGCCGCCAAAATAGCCGCAACCGACTACTTTGCCACCACCGCCAGCTGGCCGAGTGATAACGCTGCTGCCGGACTTGCAACCGCAAGCAGCATTCAAGGACAGGCTGTCCGATCGGTTAGCCTAAGTGCTAGCCAAATCACCATCACCTACGCTACCAAGGTGGCTGCGGGCCAGACCCTTATTTTACAAGGCGGAAGCAATGGCACGGGCTTTCACTGGGACTGCACTGGCGGCACACTCGAAACACGCTATCGCCCAGCAAACTGCCGCTAAGACACTCTTGCATGGCCATCTAGTGCTGCGGCCCAATAGCAATAGCAGCCAAAATTTGAGTTGAATTTTGTACATGCCCCAGTTAGTTCCTCTCCATGCTTCTAAACCACAACAGCCTCAATGGGCTATAGTTTTTTTTGCACTGTTACTGGGTTTCGCCGTGCTGGCCTATGCTCAGGGCTGGAGTGGGAGCTGGCACTTGGA
The DNA here is from genome assembly GCA_001513435.1 of Gammaproteobacteria bacterium DTU040. Classification (GTDB taxonomy): domain Bacteria; phylum Pseudomonadota; class Gammaproteobacteria; order Pseudomonadales; family Pseudomonadaceae; genus Thiopseudomonas; species Thiopseudomonas acetoxidans. The sequence goes on along the minus strand of LFTS01000280.1, from coordinate 962 downwards.
TGACACATCCAACCTGAATGGCTTGACTCAGGTGTTTGCGCAAGGCCCCATACAATTCGATGCTGCACTTGAATTTGTATTTTCTGGTAATGCTGGCCCCTTGGGGCGGCCCATCGCACTAGCCAGCTTTTTGCTCGACGGCAGTGCCTGGCCGCACGAACCACGCGCACTTCTATACACCAACAGTCTCTTGCATATCATCAATGCCTTACTGCTGTGGGCAGTGCTCTTTAACCTGAGTCGCATACAGGGATGGTCACAAGGGAAATCAGCTTGGCTGGCTACCTTGGCTGCTGGTTTGTGGGTGCTGCTACCACTGTCTGTATCGGGCGTATTAATGGCAGTGCAGCGCATGGCAGTACTATCCAGTACATTTATGTTGCTGGGACTATGGTGGTACCTGCTTGCACGCCAACGATTGGGCCAAAAAAGTGTAAGGCCCTGGCTCGGCATGGTCGTCGGCTTGGGAGTGGGAACTCTGCTGGGTACACTCAGTAAAGAGCAAGCAGCTATTTTTCCCACACTGGTGTGGGTACTGGAAAAATGCTGGCTGCCTCGCCCGCTATTTACCCAGTCAAGCCAACAGCGTCTATGGCAGGCATTTAAGGCACTTTGTTTTTACCTGCCTACATTGCTCATTGGTGCATATCTGTTTCGCATTGTTCTCAGCTCCGAGGGAGCTTACAGCGCACGCGAGTTTGATTTAGGGCAGCGGCTATGGTCACAAGCAGTGATTCTATGGGATTACTTGCGCCTTGCTTTTTTACCACGCGCAGTGGCGTTTGGACCCTTTCACGATGATTATATTATTTACGACAGCCGCAGCGGGTTGGCGTGGCTAGCACTTGCAGCCTGGTTACTTGCAGCTGTATTGGCTTGGGCGCTTCGCGCTAAAACACGCCTCCCACTGTTAGCCTTGTTATGGTTTATCGTGGCCCATGCAATAGAGTCTAGCGTAGTGC
>LFTS01000204.1:301-12558 GCA_001513435.1 Gammaproteobacteria bacterium DTU040 | reverse complement strand
CTCTCTGAGTCTCCAGTAGCCGATGAAGCAGAGGCTGTTGAAGCAGAGGCTGTTGAAGCTGTAGAAGAGCCCGTTGAAGTGATCGAGGGCACAGACGTTGTCCAAGAAGAACAATCGGTTACGGATGAGCAAACAGCCGCATCACAAGAGACAGCGTTAGCCGCAGAAACCTCATCTGAGCCTGCTGCCGAAACCACCGCTGAACCTACAGCAGAAAAAGCGCAGCAGCCAGAAGCCGCAGTAGAAAAAACCAAGCCACCAGCTGTAGTACCTCCATTACAGGAAATCCCAAGCCCTGAGCAATCCTTGCTGGATGAATTAATGGATAACCCACTATTCATGCCGGCAGTGGGTGGTGGCTCATTGCTGCTGCTATTATTGCTACTGATGTCGGCTTCACGTCGCAGGAAAAAAGCTAAGGAGCTTAGTCTAGCCGCCATTGCGGAAAGCCCAGACAAACCAGAAAAAGATGGTTTAGCCCCAAGCTTTGCAGCGGATGCGGATGAAGATTTACCTGTAGCTGAGCCAGTGTCAGATTTTGCTGATTTCGATACGGTCGAAGTAGCACAAGAGCCAGGACTAGAGATTTCTGCCGAGTCCGTGAACACCATCGCAGAGGCCGATAACTACATTGCCTACGGCCGATTCAATCAAGCTGCAGATGTACTTATGCAAGCGATTGATAAAAAACCACAACAAGCAGATTTACGCTTCAAACTGCTCGAAGTGTTGGCCGACTTGGAAGACAGAAACGGCTTCAACCGCCAGCTTAATGAGATGGTTGAAATGGGCATAGCGCCTAGCGAGTTAGAAGCAGTCAAAGCGCGCTACCCACACTTGGTTGACAGCGGCACTTCTAGTATCAATCAGGTTGAAGACTCTGAAATTAGCCTAGATGATCTTGGCTTGGATACGCCAGAATTCGATGTTGATGCATTTGCTGAGCTAGACTCAGAGCCATCTACGAACGATTTTACCGATGAGCTGTTTGATGAGCTTGATGGTGGTTCTTCCAGTGAAACTGCCGAACAAGCATTGTTTGAGCTGGACGAGCTGTCACTGACTTTAAGCGATACCCCAGAGATACAGCAGCCTGCTGCAGAGCAACCTTCGGCAACCCCTGAGTTTGAGTTGCCCGACTTTGATGATCTTGATGAAGAGTTACTGGCGTTGGCTGAGTCGCAAACAACTGCAGCTCAACCAGAAGTTGAAACTGAGGGTGAAGTCCCGAGTGTTATCGAAAATCAAGGAGGTGACCTGCTTGATCTTGAAGAACCTATTGATGAAGACTTTGATTTCGACACCCTAACCGAAATCGAAGACGCAGAGTTTGCTGAAGTTGTAAAAGAGGTGCAGGACGAAACCGATACCAAACTCGATTTTGAGCTGCCGGACGATTTTGACCTGTCAATCAATGAAGAGCCAACGCCTGACTTAAAAGATGAGTTGGATTTAGAAAAAATGGACCTTGCGGCAGATTTCACTGAAATCAGTGCTGAGATGGATGAGTTGGCTGAAACTTTAAAAGACAGCATGGATACTGATGACCTGCTCGATGCTGAGCTTGACCTGCTCAGTGCTGAGTTCCCAGCACAGCAGGCAGAAGAACAAGCACCAACTGTTGATGAGTCTGAACAGGATATTAGCTTTGATACATTGGCTACTATGGACAACCAAGAGTTACCGAGTGAGTCATTAGAAGACTTTGACTTTGGTGATTTGGAAGAGCCTGTTGATGACTTTACAGCAGAGCTAGACTTGCAGGCTGAGACAGATTCAGATGCTGACTTGATGGATGAGCTAGCTAAATTAAGCGAAGAGAGCGATGCTGAGCCAACAGCGCACACTGATGGTGAGCAAAGACCGGAAGCTTTTGCCGCATTAGAAGAAGCTTTGGAAGATGATTTCAGCTTCCTAGCCGGTACGGATGAAACCACTACTAAGCTGGATTTGGCGCGCGCCTATGTTGACATGGGTGATGGCGAAGGCGCTAAGGATATTCTGGAAGAAGTCCTCAATGAAGGTAATGAAACGCAGCAGCAGGAAGCACGCGAGTTAATGAAAAAACTGAGCTAACTAATGCTGCATGAGTCCACAACTACGGCAGTCGATTCGACTGCCGTTGCTGTTTCTAAACTAGCCATCGGTATTGAATACAACGGTGCCAACTACTACGGCTATCAGACCCAGCACAATCATTTACCTACGATTCAGGTTGCCGTAGAAAACGCGTTAAGCCAAGTTGCCGGTGGGCACCCGGTTCAGTTACATGGTGCTGGACGCACTGATGCGCAGGTACATGCGTGCGAACAAGTAGCGCACTTCCAGCCACCTGTAGCGCGCGACACTAAAGCATGGTTGTTTGGTGCTAATAGATATTTACCTAAAGATATCAGCGTGCTTTGGGTAGCAGAGGTGGCGGAAGATTTTCATGCGCGTTTTAGCGCACAAAGACGCCGTTATCGCTACGTGATTTATTCAGATCCAATACGACCCGCCTTATTAAGAGAGGGTATAACCTGGACGCACAAAAAACTTGATGCACAGCGCATGCATGCAGCAGCACAGTTGTTACTTGGCACCCAGGACTTCACGTCGTTTCGTGCCAGTGAGTGCCAGTCCAAATCCCCGATTAAAACCATTGATGCTATCAGTGTCGTTACCTATGGTCGCTATGTGGTTCTTGATGTGCGCGCCGATGGTTTTTTGCATCATATGGTGCGCAATATTGCTGGTACACTCATTGCTGTAGGTGCAGCAGAAAAGCCGATAGACTGGGTGGCTGGGGTGTTAGCCGCCAAACAACGTGCTCAAGCTGGAGTGACGGCACCACCTTACGGGTTATATTTAGTTCGGGTTGAATACCCGAATGTGTTTGCTTTACCCCAGCGCGAGCTTGGGCCGCACTTTTTATCATCCATGCCAGATATGTTAGCGAGAGTTTGATGCGAACCAGAGTTAAGGTGTGTGGAATTACCAACATTGAAGATGCGCTAGCCGCTGCACACGCAGGCGCTGATGCCATTGGCTTGGTGTTTTATGCACAAAGTCCTAGGGCCGTAACCGCCGAGCAGGCAGCCGAAATTGTTGCCGCCTTGCCACCCTTTGTTACCACAGTTGCTTTGTTTGTTGATGCACCCGCGGATGAGGTTCAGCAGGTTCTTCAGCAAGTGCCTATAGATTTGTTGCAATTTCATGGTGATGAACCATCTGAGTTCTGTGTATCCTTCCAGCGCCCTTATATCAAAGCCCTGAGAATGCAGCCGGGCATTGATATCACCCGACAGGCTAATATGCACCCGTTAGCCCTAGGTATATTATTGGACGCTTGGGTGCCAGGCTTGCCCGGTGGTACCGGTCAAACATTTAACTGGAATGATATTCCCAGTCTTACCCAACCGCTCGTATTAGCGGGTGGTTTAACAGCTGACAACGTGCAGCAAGCGATTACACAGGTTAATCCTTGGGCAGTGGATATCAGTGGTGGGGTAGAAATGAGCAAAGGCCGTAAAGACCATGCTAAAGTGCAGGCTTTTATGCAGGCAGTTAATGCGGTTTAATTTTATCAGTATTCTTAGGGCGGTTTAGTATTAAGCGTGTGTGACGTTAGCCATGCTGGGGCCGTCAGTACAATTATTTATTATGCATAGGGCTATTACAGTGTATTTAGCCAAAGCGGAGAAAATTACGAATGAGTAACTGGTTAGTAGACAAATTTATTCCTTCAATTTTGCGCTCTGAAGTTAAGAAGAGCTCAGTTCCGGAGGGTTTGTGGCACAAATGTTCCGCTTGTGATTCAGTTCTGTACAAGCCTGAGTTGGAGAAAAATCTAAACGTTTGCCCTAAGTGTCAGCACCATATGCGTATTGGTGCACGTCGCCGTTTGGATATTTTCCTCGATGAGAATGGCCGTGAAGAAATTGCTGTTGATCTCGAGCCTGTTGACCGTTTGAAATTCCGCGATAGCAAGCGTTACAAAGAACGTTTGGTTGCCGCACAAAAACAAACCGGCGAGAAAGATGCTCTGGTAGCAATGAGCGGCTTTTTAGAAGGCATGCCGATTGTAGCAGCAGCATTTGAGTTCTCCTTTATGGGTGGTTCGATGGGTGCCGTGGTGGGAGAGCGCTTTGTGCAGGCCGCCAACGTTGCTTTAGAAAAACGCTGTCCTTTGGTGTGCTTCTCGGCTTCAGGCGGTGCGCGTATGCAAGAAGCCTTGTTATCGCTGATGCAGATGGCTAAAACCTCAGCTGTGCTAGCGCGTTTGCGTGAAGAGCAAATCCCCTTTATTTCAGTTCTAACTGACCCTGTTTATGGCGGCGTATCAGCCAGTTTAGCAATGTTAGGCGATATCATTGTTGGTGAGCCCAAGGCATTGATCGGCTTTGCTGGTCCACGCGTTATCGAACAAACAGTGCGTGAAAAACTGCCTGAAGGATTTCAGCGCAGTGAGTTTTTATTGGAGCATGGTGCGTTGGATATGATTGTTCCTCGCAACGAGTTGCGTATACGTATGGGTGCTATCCTGCGTAAACTAACCCATGCACCGATGCAGTATTGCCCAATCGTTGAGGAAGTTGCACAGTAATGCCTGAGCGTACTTTGCAGCAGTGGCTAAGCTATCTTGAACAGCTGCACCCCAGTGAAATTGAACTGGGGTTAGCACGCATTCAAACAGTAGCTGAGCGCATGGACGTACAACGTCCAGCTAGCAAAGTAATCACGGTAACAGGCACTAATGGCAAGGGCTCGACCTGTGCGTTTGTTGCGCAGCTATTGATGCAGCAACAGCTGCAGGTTGGGGTATACAGCTCACCGCATTTCTTGCGCTACAACGAACGTATCCAAATCAATGGCGAAGCAATGAGTGACGCACTGATTTGTGCAGCCTTTGTGGCGGTTGAGCAAGCACGTCAAGATATCAGCCTGACCTATTTTGAGTTTGGTACTCTAGCAGCCTTATGGATATTCACGCAGGCTAAGCTGGACGCGGTAGTGTTGGAAGTGGGTCTGGGTGGACGCTTGGATGCGGTTAATATTATTGAGCCCGATATCTCGGTAGTGACCAGCATTGCCGTAGACCACACAGATTGGCTGGGTGATACCCGTGAAACAGTTGCCTTTGAGAAAGCCGGAATTTTCCGTGCAGGAAAACCTGCTGTTTGTGGTGATTTACTCCCTCCTGCTAGTTTGCTTGAGCAGGCTAAAAACTTAGGCGCACCTTTAGTGTTGCGCGGACGAGATTTCGATTTAGCTGTAGCGCAGCATGCTTGGCACTGGCGTGGCGTTAATGCCAAGCATGAGCCTATAGAGCTGCAATCCATTCCCTTGCTGGATCTGCCAATCGAAAACGCTGCTTTAGCGCTGCAAGTCTATGCTTTGCTCGATATGCCATGGCAACCCGAGCGTATTATTGAGTCATTACAGGCAACCAAGCTGACAGGGCGCTTGCAGGTTATAAAACTGCCCTATAAAAACCAACAACGTACACTAATTTTAGATGTGGCGCATAATCCGCATGCGGCTGAGTATCTGGCGCGCTGGCTTGAGAGCCGTGCGATAACAGGGCAGCGCTATGCCGTTTTTGGTGCGCTGGCTGATAAGGATGTTCAGGGTGTTATCACAGCCATGACTAAGCAGGTGGCAGACTGGGCCATAGCACCGCTTCCTTCGCCACGTAGTTATCAAACTGCAGATTTAGAACAGATTTTTGCAACGAATCATGCATATGCAAGGTCTTATGAAAGCATCGTCTGTGCTTTAGAAGCACAGCTAAATAAAGCAAGTGAAGCCGATGAGATTGTTGTGTTCGGCTCTTTCTTTACTGTGACCCAGGCGCTTGAGTTTCTACAGCAGGCTTAAGTAAGCTAGAGTTCAAACGTGCTTATCGATTGAGGCCATCTTTATGTCACAAACAGAAAATAAATTTAAGCAACGCATTGTGGGCGCTGTTGTATTGGTTGCGTTGGCAGTTATTTTCTTGCCTATGCTGTTTAATGCACAAGAAGAGCAGCCACTCCCGGAAGCGTTGATAGAAGTGCCAAGCAAACCCAACATTCCAGCCGCGCCGGACTTCGCTATAGAAGAAGTACAGCTACCTGAGCCCGTAGCCGAACCTATACCCGACCCCGAGCCTGAGCCGAAAACCCCCATAGCGCAAGCTGCGCCTGTGGAGCCCGAGAAAATCACAGAGCCGGCTCCGAGTCAGTCTACTCAACCAGAAACCGTAAAGCCGCCAGTTGCTAAGCCAGGCATCGATAAAGATAACTTGCCTGTGAGCTGGTCAATACAGGTGTCGAGCAGTTCTAATGAAGCCGCTGCCAACAAACTACGCGATGAATACCGTAAAAAAGGCTATAAAGCTTACGTTCGTCCAGAAGCAGCTACATTCAAAGTATTGATTGGCCCTTTTCCGCGCCAAGCTGATGCGATAAGCGAGTGCGAAACGATCAAACAACGAGAGCGCAGTAAGCATGCATGCTTTGTTACTCGTTACCAGCCCTAGGGTTATATCGCACCTGAATGACGACTTTTCCAAAAAACACTTACCAGCACCCACAAGCTTTGTTAAAATCCCCGCTTTAGGGTTCAGGTGTTAACATAGTGTCATTCAATTGGGTCGATTTACTTATTTTTGCCGTCATCGGCATTTCTGCATTAATCAGCTTGGGTAGAGGGTTTGTTAAAGAAGCCTTATCTTTGGTTATCTGGGTTGTTGCCGGTGCAGTGGCTTGGCTTTTTGGCGGCAGTTTTGCGCAGTACCTAACCCCCTACATAGAAACATCTAGTCTACGAATCATCGCGGCCTGCGCCATTTTATTTGTCTGTACACTACTGGTTCACGGAATCATTAATTTTCTCATTGCGCGACTTATTTTGGTTACGGGGCTATCTGGAACCGATCGCTTCTTAGGTATTTTCTTTGGCGCCGCTCGTGGCGCTCTCTTGGTCACCATTGTCGTGGGTTTGTTAAGCTTAAGTCCCGTAGTTGAAGACTTAGCTTGGCGCGACTCCTTGCTAGTTCCGCACTTTTTATTAATTGCGGACTGGTCAAAAAATATGGTTCTAGGGCTGTCGGCTTAAGAGACAGCAACTCGTAAGCATAATGATTTTTTGTTGAGCTCCCAGAGGTACGCTGAAAATGTGCGGCATTGTCGGAATTGTAGGTAAGTCCAATGTTAACCAGGCGCTGTATGATGCGTTAACGGTATTACAGCACCGTGGTCAAGATGCGGCTGGCATGGTCACAAGCCACCAGGGGCGTTTATTTTTACGCAAGGCAGACGGGCTCGTGCGCGATGTGTTCCGCACTCGTCATATGAAAGAGCTAGCCGGTTGCGTAGGTATTGGCCATGTTCGCTATCCTGTTGAGGGCAGCGCGACGAGTGCAGAGGCTCAGCCTTTTTATGTGAATTCGCCTTACGGTATTACCTTGGCGCAAAACGGTAACCTGACCAATGTGGAGCAATTGGCCAAAGAGATTTATCAGGCTGATTTGCGCCACATTAATACCAACTCAGATGCGGAAGTCATGCTCAACGTTTTTGCTCATGAGCTAAGTACCTACGGTCGTTTACAGCCAACAGCGGATGATGTTTTTGCTGCGGTTGCGCGTGTACACGAGCGTTGCCGTGGCGGCTATGCGGTGGTTTCTATGATTACCGGCTACGGCATTGTCGGCTTTCGCGATCCCCATGCTATACGTCCTATCGTTTTTGGTCAGCGCCAGACTGCGCTGGGCGTTGAGTACATGATTGCCTCGGAAAGTGTAGCACTTGATGTGCTGGGTTTTACGCTCATTCGCGATTTAGCACCGGGCGAAGCCATTTACATAACCGAAAACGGTGAGCTGCACACGCATCAGTGTGCTAAAAACCCACAACTTAATCCGTGTATTTTCGAGCATGTCTATTTGGCGCGTCCTGACTCAATTATTGACGGTATTTCCGTGTATAAAGCACGCATGCGTATGGGTGAAAAGCTGGCAGAAAAAATTCTGCGTGAGTATCCAGACCATGATATTGATGTGGTGATGCCTATTCCTGATACCAGCAGCACCTCAGCGCTGGAGCTGGCAAATAAGCTAGGGGTTAAATACCGCGAAGGCTTTATTAAAAACCGCTACATTGGCCGCACCTTTATTATGCCCGGCCAGGCGATGCGTAAAAAATCGGTACGTCAAAAGCTGAACGCTTTGGAGCTTGAGTTTCGTGGTAAAAACGTCTTGCTGGTCGACGACTCTATTGTGCGCGGTACTACCTGTCAGGAAATTATTCAAATGGCGCGTGAAGCGGGTGCCAAAAATGTGTACTTCTGCTCGGCAGCTCCAGAAGTGCGCTATCAGAACGTGTATGGCATTGATATGCCGAGCACACATGACCTGATTGCGCATAACCGTAGTGTGGACGAAATATCTGAACTGATTGGTGCCGACTGGCTGCTGTTTCAAGATTTAGACGATTTAATCGAGTCGGTCAGTGGTGGGAAATCAAAGATTGACCGCTTCGACTGTGCTGTTTTTGATGGTGTTTACGTTACCGGTGATATAGATGCGAATTACCTGAGTCATATCGAAAGCTTGCAGGCTGAGTTACAGTTTGATCCAAAACCTGCGGCCAATGCCACGCTAGAATTGCACAATACGGACTCCTGATACCACCTTGATAATTCAGCGTTTGAAATTAAACTATAAGGATTAGACAGAAAATGACAACTCAATGGCAGCCCGGCCAACTAGACAGCGACTTAGCGGCGGCGGGTTTTGATACCTTAGCCGTGCGTGCTGGACAGCGCCGTGGTTTTGAGGGCGAACATGGTGAGGCAATTTATACCACCTCCAGCTATGTGTTTCGTGATGCGGCACATGCTGCGGCGAGCTTTGCCGGTGATGAGCCGGGCAACGTCTATTCTCGCTACACCAACCCAACTGTACGCACTTTTGAAGAGCGCCTTGCGGCTTTAGAAGGAGCAGAACAAGCCGTCGCCACAGCCTCTGGCATGTCGGCGATTATGGCCACGGTGATGAGTTTCTGCAGTGCCGGTGATCAGGTGTTGGTTTCGCGTAGCATTTTCGGTGCCACGGTCAGTCTGTTTGATAAGTATTTCAAGCGCTTTGGTATTCAGGTCGATTACATCACAATCGATGATTTGGATGCTTGGCGCGCAGCCTGTACGGATAAAACCAAACTTTTATTTATTGAATCACCGTCTAACCCTTTAGCTGAGTTAGCTGATATTCGTGCCTTATCTGANNNTCGCTCAACAAGCAGGTGCCTTGCTGGTGGTGGATAACTGCTTTTGCACGCCTGTGTTACAAAAGCCTTTAGCTTTGGGTGCGGATATTGTCATTCATTCCGCCACTAAGTACATCGATGGTCAGGGCCGCTGCTTGGGCGGGGCTGTGGCGGGTAGCGCGGAGCATATGAAAGAGGTGCTGGGCTTTATTCGTACGGCGGGTCCAAGCATGAGCCCGTTTAACGCTTGGGTGTTTTTAAAGGGTTTGGAAACCTTGCGTTTGCGTATGATGGCGCACTGCAGTAGCGCTATGAATTTAGCGCAATGGCTGGAGCAACAACCACAGGTTACCCGTGTTTACTATGCGGGTCTTGAAAGCCATCCACAGCATGAGCTGGCTAAGCGTCAGCAAGAAAACGGCTTTGGTGCCGTAGTGAGCTTTGAAGTGCAGGGCGGCAAAGAGGCAGCTTGGCGTTTTATTGATGCCACCCGTATGATCTCTATCACTGCCAACCTAGGTGATACCAAAACCACCATCACCCATCCTGCCAGCACCACACATGGTCGATTAAGCCCAGAAGAGCGTAGTGCTTGTGGAATTAATGATGGGCTGTTGCGTATTGCTGTGGGTCTTGAGGAGTTAACCGATATTCGCGCAGATTTACAGCGTGGGTTAGCGGCTGTTTAAGATTAAGTAAGTATGAGCGGGATTTGCTGTCCGCACTAAAAGTTAGATGCACGGAGGCTAGGATGGAAACGATGCAACAGCCGACAACAGCGCACTGTGATGAGCAGCTTAAGCCAGCTATTTTGTTGATCGATTTGGAAAACTGCCCAAATCAACTCAATGAGCTGCCGCAAGATTTGCAGCGCTATACCAAGGTGGTCATTTGTTATGCCAGCACGGGCGCGCGTATTCCTTTGGATTGGCTCATGCCACTCAGTAGCACCATCAATAACGATCAGTTGTTGATCCACAAAATGGAGGCCGTGGGTAAAAACGCTGCCGATTTTGGTTTGTGTTTTTATGCCGGCATGCTAGCGCAACAGCAACAAGAACCCACTCATTTTGTGATTGTGTCCGATGACAATGATCTTGAATACGTGGTGAGCTTAATCAATGCGCAGGGGCACACGGCCGAACGCATCGGCAAGCAGCCCTTAATATCTGAACAGGTCGAGCCCGCAGAAGTGCAAAAAGCAGTCAGCAGTTATTGTGAGCAGTTGATTAAAATGAATGGCTCGCGGCCGGCTCAACCCGAGGGGCTAAAAAATAGCATCCGATCAAAACTAGCGCAAAACCAGTTACTAACCGAACAGGTGTACCAGCAGTTGCTGGCCAAGCAGGTGGTGAGTCTGTCTAATAATAAGCTGCAGTATTCAGACACTAGAATCAGCGCGTTAGCCAGTCAGTAAAGGCGCAAGAACAACCAACGCAGCTGAGTTTTTTATTGAGCTTTTGCTTTGGCTTCTAAGCGCCTGAATCCTTTGCGATACAGCAACCAAGCGCTGATACCGGCGATTAGGTTGCCGAATAAAACGCCGTAGTAAATGCCTTCCATCTCCGCCAGATACGCGCCCAGTGCGACAGCCGGCAAATAACAAGCAAATAGACGCAAGACCGAAATCAGCACCGCACGCATGGGCATGCCTAGTGCGTTGCACGCCGATACCATTAAGATACACACACCCAAGAAACTGTAGCTGATTGGCACCCACAGCATATAGCTGGCTAGATAGAATGCAGTGGCAGGTTCCTGTGTGAGCGTATCCACCATCCATGGTCGAACAAGCAACCAAAATAAAGCAACAACTACCTGTAACATTAAAATAAAGCGCACTGCCATACGGATAAGCTTGTGCGCTTGATCAAGATTGCCAGCACCCAGCATGCGGCCAAGCATAGGTGGCATGGACATGGTGAGCGCCAGCACAATGACAATCGAGAAGGTTTCCAAGCGCGTGCCCAGCGCCCATGCCGCAATAGCAGTGGTGCCATATAGGGCGACAATACGGGTGGCTATCATGGCAGCCATACCGGGCATCAGCTGGCTCAGCATGGCAGGCAAGCTGATTTTAGCAACGCTGCCAATGGCGGCGGGGATATCCATTTGACGTAGCTCGAACAGCAACCAGCGGCGCTTAATAAGGCGCCAGTGCATAACAGCGCTGCCTAGTACGCAGGAAACAATGGTGGCGTACGCTGCGCCTGGCAACCCCCAGTCAAAGACAAAGATAAATATAGGATCCAGCAACATATTGAGTACGCTGGTGACTACCATCATGAGTCCCGGCAGACGCGTATCGCCGTTAGCCCGGCACAGGCTGTTGCCAAAGTATAAAAACGCATGACTCCAGCTACTCACCAGCCATGGCAGCCAATAACTATCGGTATAGACAAAAACACTCTCATCAGCACCCAGTGCCAACAAGATGGGTTGCTTAAGAAAAAATATCAGCAGCGCCAGCGCTCCCATCAAGCCACTACCAATTAGCAAGACCAGTCCGCTTAGGCGCTTAGCGTAGTCTGTTTGCTTGGCCCCGGTAGCGCGTGAAATAAGCGCTGTTGCGGCAATACCGGTACCGATCTGTACACCAATCATTAATTGGTTAATGGGCATAGTAAAGCCCAGAGCCGCCAAGGGTTGCGTGCCAAGTAAACTAATAAAAAAGCTATCTACCAGTTGAAAACTCATCAGCGCCAGCACACCAAACAGCATGGGCCAGGTCATGATAAATAAGTTACGGGCTAAGCTGTTTGATGTAGGCATGGGGGTAATTTGGTTTTAATGCACAAGGGATAAAAGACTAGAGGGACTGTCCTACCAGTAGCGGTGGCACAGGACATTCAAGTCTAGCACCTATGGCGCGCAACAGTTCAGCTTCTACCAATGCGACCTCGCCATTAGAGAGAATAGCGGCAGTGCAGGCTTGGATAAGCTTGGCTTTAAAACTATATTTAAGCGTGTTTAGACGGTTAAGAATTGTGGCTAACAGCTTTAGATTTATGTTTTTTGGCTCTAACA
>LFTS01000204.1:0-179 GCA_001513435.1 Gammaproteobacteria bacterium DTU040 | reverse complement strand
TCCATAATTGCTAGCAGAGCAAATTCAAATAGGCTGACTTTCCCATCGGCACGCACCAAGGCTTCAGTTTGCTTGAGCACTTGTTCTCGTTCAGTTAGGGATAACTCACGCATTGCAGGTAGCGCCAGCTCCACCAGAGGTAGCCATAAGGCGCGGCTGCACTGTTTAAGCCAAGGCAG
>LFTS01000095.1:18105-27395 GCA_001513435.1 Gammaproteobacteria bacterium DTU040 | reverse complement strand
CTGGTTTCTGATTGGCGTGTAGCCAATGCAGATGTCTATCTAAGCATGCCTGATAGTGACTGGCTGGAATGGGTACCCAGCAGCTGGTTGCCCGTTGCGGTTTCAAGTTTTAAGTTGGCTGGGCAGTTTTGGCTGCAAATCGAACAGGGTGTATTAACGCAAGCCAATATTGAAGTACAGCAGGCGCAGTTGGCAGCCCACTATCAGGAACAGGATGTTTTTCTACAGCTAGGAGCGGTGGTTGGGTATTTGTTAGGTGATACACAACAGCGCACGCTTTGGTTTGAACAGCTGCCCGTTGGTTTGAGTCAAGAAGGACCGTTATTTGATTGGCCGTTACAGATTAACCAACTGCTGGTGCCAGAAAGTCCTTGGGGCATTATTGAGTTGCGAGCGCAGCAATTGGATGTGCAACCAATAGTGGACTTTGTACTGACGCAGCTTGATTCTCCAGTGGCGCATGATGTGCTGAGTACTTTGGCAATCAAGGGTCAATTGCAGAACACCTATGTACGCTGGCAGGCAGATGCCGCTTGGGCACAACGCCTGAAATTCGATACCAATCTGGCGCAAATTGAGTTTTCCCCTTGGCAGAGTGTGCCCGGAGCGACTGGAGTATCGGGGCGACTCTTCGGTGACTTGCAGCAAGGCGAATTGCATCTGGATAGTGATGGGTTTAGCCTTAATTTAGCCGAGTTTTTCGCTCAACCTTGGCCGTATCATGCGGCTAATGCTCGACTTACCTGGGCTTTTGATGAAGATGGATTCTGGTTGACCAGTCCTTATTTGCAGGTGCGCGGTGATGAAGGCGATATTGCAGGTGATTTTGTTATACGTTTGTTAAACGACCCAAATGCAGAGGATTACATGGATCTGCGCGTGGGTATGCGTGACGGAGATGCACGCTATACCGAGCGTTACTTGCCTAGAATACTGCAGCAGCAACAGCCTGAATTACAGCAATGGCTAGTACAGGCGATACGGCAAGGAAAAGTTAACCAAGGTTATTTTCAGTATCAAGGCTCTATCAGTCGTGGTGCACCTAAGCATGCGCATTCCATCACTTTGTTTTTTGATGTGCAAGAGGCTGAGCTGGATTATCAAAGCAACTGGCCGGAGCTTACCGAGGGTCGTGCGCAGGTGTTTATCCATGATTGGGGTGTACAGGTCGAGTTAGATAAAGGCAAGGTGCTAAACAGCGCTATTAGTCAAGCTCATGCTGAGGTTGTGTATGCGCCGACAGGCGAGGTTACAGTGCTTGAGCTTGAGGCTGAGTTGACGAGCAGCGTGGTCGACGGGCTGTATTTGGTTCAGCGCACGCCCATCGCTGAACAAGCCGAGGCGTTAAAGGATTGGCGTGGCAGCGGAACAGTGCCGGCGCGTTTTAAATTAAAACTACCCTTTGCTAAGCAAAGTGCCCAAGCGCAGGTCAGTTTGCAGTTGCAAAATGCGAGTCTGCAGATGCCTAGCTTGGATGTGCAGCTAGAACAGCTTAATGGCGAAGTCCAGTTCGATACCGAACAAGGCGTGACGGCTAAACAGCTGAATGGGCTTTTTTTGCAGCAGCCGTTTAGTGCCAGTATTGCTGCTAAACAACTGGGTTCAAATCGAATAACCCAGGTGCAAGCGCAGGGGAATATGCCAGTACAGCCGTTACAAAAATGGCTTGGACAGCAACAAGAATTGCCGTGGCAGGGCTCTTTTGATTACCAGGTTTTTATCACATTGGATGAACAAGACAGTCAGCTGGTGGTTGAAAGCGACTTACAGGGTTTAAGCCTGACATTGCCACAACCACTAACAAAAAGTGCCGAACAAAAAATCCCTACAACTTGGCATATGACGTTAGCGGGTCGTGAGCGCCATTATTGGTTACGCCACGGACAGCGCTTTAACTTTTTTGCCGCACAGGACTCTGAATCCAAACAACTACGTGCTGAGCTGAGTTTGGGTGATCAGGCAGCACGCTTACCCGTAGAGTCAGGGCTGGTGGTGCGAGGTCGCTTGCAAGAGCTTGCGATTATGCAATGGCTGGCATTAGCGGAGCGCTATGCAGGTAAAAAAACCAGCACGCAGCAAGGTTTGGACGGGCTGAGAGAAATTCAGCTTGATGCTCAGGTTGTTACGGGCTTAGTTATTCCTATTGAGCGTGCAAAAATAAAGTATAGCGCTGGGAAAACGGATCAAGCTTGGCAGGCAGAAATAACCAGTCAACAGGTTACGGGAAAATTGCAACAGAGTTCGCCGCAACAGCCTTTGCAAGTTACTATCGACACTCTGCACTTGCCCGCTTTTGCTGAGCAAACGCTGGACTCCTTTGGGCAACAAATAGAGCGCGAGCCGACTGCGATACCAGCCATGCAAATTAAAATTGCCAATCTCTACACGGATGGGCAACGGTTGGGACGCTGGGAGCTCAGTACAGTGCCAAGAGAGCATGGCGTTGTCTTTAAAGATCTTAATCTCGAACTTAAAGGTCTGAATATTGCGGGAGAGCTAAGCTGGCAGCAGGCGAATAAGCAAAATAATACGCATTTTACTGGGCAGCTAACAGGTGGAAACATTGCGCACGTGATGCAAGCTTGGGATTTTTCACCCTCAATGACCAGCGAGAGCTTTAAGGTTGATCTGGATGTGCAATGGCCAGCCAGTCCGCTAGAAGCCACATTCACCAGTCTGGTGGGGAATTCACGCTTGAGCTTTCGTAAGGGGCAACTCAACACTCAGGATACCGGTAGTAAAGCGTTGCGTGTATTTGGTTTGTTGAATTTTGACACAGTGGGACGCCGGCTTAAGTTGGATTTTTCTGACTTGCTGGGTAAAGGTCTAGCCTATGATAGTTTTAAAGGTAATCTGGCTATTCAACAGGGCATCTATAAAACAACAGAGCCTTTTGTATTGAAGGGGGTGTCCAGCGAAATTGATTTTGAAGGTCAGCTCGATATGAATGCAGGATTGGTGGATGCGAGCTTACTGGTGGCGATGCCGATTACCAGCAACCTGCCTTTGGCGGCTGTATTAGTGGGAGCGCCGGCGGTAGGTGGGGCTTTGTTTATTATGGAACGCTTGGTGGGCGATCGTCTTGATCGCATGGCGGCGGTACGTTATCAAGTTAAAGGGGACTGGTTAAACCCTGATGTCTCATTGATGGATAAAAAATAATGGAACTCCCCGATCGTATTGACCAGCGTAGTCAGGATGAGTTTTTTATGCGCCAAGCACTGCTGCTTGCCGAACAGGGAGCAGCTATGGGAGAGGTGCCAGTAGGTGCGGTGTTGGTGTATCAGGGTGAGATAGTGGGACGGGGCTTTAATCAGCCAATTATGACGCATGATCCTAGTGCACATGCGGAAATGCAGGCGATTCGACAAGCAGCGGTTAATATAAATAACTATCGCCTACCTAACACAACACTTTATGTTACTTTGGAACCTTGCAGTATGTGTGCGGGTTTGCTGGTGCACGCGCGCATAGCACGCTTGGTTTACGCTACAACTGAGCCGCGTGCTGGGGCAATTGAAAGTCGCACACAATTTTTAGAAAACCGTTATTTAAATCACCATGTTCAGGTGGAGGGTGGGCTGATGGCAGAAGAGTCGGCGCGCCTGCTTAGAGATTTTTTTAGAGCGCGACGTAAACATAACGTCAGCAGAGATTTAATTGATTCGCGGCAATGATTTCGCTAGAACTGTGCGCAAAGTTTGGCAGCTAGTGAGGTTGTGGGCTATAACTACGCGAATACTAGCCTATAGGATTTTGAGTGCAATTGCATGAGTACAACAGTTAATTTAGTCGGCTTGGCACGCTCGATTGTGCAAGCCGAAATACTGGACGAGAAAAAGGTACAAGAAGCCGTAATACAAGCGCGGCAAAATAAAATACCCTTGGTAACTTGGCTGGTACAGAACAAGCTCGCACAAGCACGCGTGTTGATGGAATTGGCTGCCGAGCAGTTTGGTGTCGCTTATTTAGATTTAAATGCAATTAATCCAGAAGTTTTTCCTAAGGAATTAGTTGCAGAACGCTTGGTGCGCCAACATCGAGTGTTACCTTTGTTTAAGCGAGGCAATAAACTCTATGTGGCTGTTTCTGATCCGGGCAACCAGCAACCCATAACGGATGTGCAGTTCAGTACTGGCATGACCGTTGAGGCTTTGCTGGTAGAGGATGACAAGTTAGGTCAGATGATCGACCGCGTCTATGATTCACCCAGCTCAAGTTTAGAGGGCTTGGATGATGTGGAGCTGGATGGGCTGGAAGTTGCTTCTGGCGATGAAGAAACGGCCCACGTTGTCGATGCGGCTGATGAAGCGCCTGTCGTAAGGTTTGTGAATAAAATGCTGCTTGATGCGATTAAAGGCGGGTCGTCAGACTTACACTTTGAACCTTATGAGAAATCTTACCGTGTTCGCTTTCGTACCGATGGGGTACTGCACGAGATAACACGTCCACCCATTCAGTTGCGCGATCGAATTTCAGCACGTTTAAAAGTGATGGCGGGGTTGGATATTTCTGAGCGTCGCAGGCCGCAAGATGGTCGCATAAAGCTTAAAGTATCTGCCAATAAATCCATTGATTTCCGTGTTAATACCCTGCCTACCCTGTGGGGCGAGAAAATAGTTATGCGGATTTTGGATGCCAGCAGTGCGCAAATGGGTATTGATGCTTTAGGTTACGATGATGACCAGAAACAGCTGTATCTTGAGGCGCTATCGCAGCCCCAGGGTATGATTTTGGTCACCGGCCCAACGGGGTCGGGTAAAACCGTTTCGTTGTATACCGGTTTGAACATTCTTAATACCGACACAGTTAATATTTCAACAGCCGAAGATCCCGTTGAGATTAACCTTGAAGGCATTAACCAAGTTAACGTGAACCCTAAGCAGGGTATGGACTTTGCTCAGGCGCTGCGTGCTTTTCTGCGTCAGGATCCGGATATCATCATGGTGGGTGAGATTCGAGACTTGGAAACAGCAGAAATTGCAATCAAGGCTGCCCAAACCGGTCACATGGTGATGTCAACACTGCACACCAACAGTGCCGCAGAAACCTTAACACGCATGCGTAATATGGGGGTTGCAGCCTTTAACCTAGCCACCTCAGTCAACCTGATTATCGCTCAGCGCTTAGCACGTCGCTTGTGCAAATGTAAAAAAGAGATTGCCGTACCCAATGATGTGCTGCTCAAAGAAGGTTTTACCCCAGAGCAAGTGGGTACATTCAAAGTGTATGGACCTGCAGGTTGTGAAAATTGCAACAAAGGTTATAAGGGCAGAGTTGGAATCTATGAAGTAGTTAAAGTCACGCCAAAGCTACAAAGCATTATCATGGATGAAGGCAACGCCATCGAAATTGACGAGCAAATGCGTAAAGATGGTTTTAATGATTTGCGGACTTCCGGACTAAGCAAAGTAATGCAAGGTGTAACCAGCTTAGAAGAAGTAAACCGTGTGACTAAGGACTAAATCATGGCAAAAGCACCCAAGACAACTATTTTTGTGTGGGAAGGTACCACGCGTCAGGGAACTAAAATATCGGGACAGATGGCTGAGCAAGATGCTTCGTTGGTAAAAGCGCAGTTACGCAAACAAGGCATCAACCCGCTCAAAGTGCGTAAGCAAGGTATCCAGCTTTTTAGCAGCGGTAAACGCATTAAACCTATGGATATAGCTATCTTCACTCGGCAGTTAGCAACAATGATGAAGTCAGGTGTGCCGTTATTACAGTCTTTCGATATTATTATTGATGGCTTGGCCAGCGCCAATATGACGAAGCTGGTGCAGTCTATTAAAGCGGATGTAGGCTCAGGTAATAGTTTGGCTTCTGCGCTACGCAAACACCCGCAGTATTTTGATGATCTGTACTGCAACTTAGTGGACTCCGGTGAGCAATCAGGTGCGCTAGAAACGCTGCTGGATCGCGTTGCTACCTATAAAGAAAAAACTGAAGCTCTGAAAGCTAAGATCAAAAAAGCGATGAACTATCCGATTGCGGTGGTTTTAGTGGCAGTGATAGTTTCGGCCATTTTGTTGATAAAGGTAGTACCTCAATTCCAGGAGGTGTTCGCTAACTTTGGTGCTGAATTACCTGCTTTTACGCTGTTTGTAATTGGTATTTCTGAGGCGTTACAGGAGCACGGGCTTATTGTGCTGGCGGCTATCGTTGGTGCGGCTCTCCTGTTCCGGCACGCCTTGGTGAAATCAGAAAAACTACGTAACTCCGTGGATCGCGCTTTGCTTAAGACGCCGGTTGTGGGCGATATAATTTATAAGGCTGCAGTAGCGCGTTTTGGTCGTACCTTAGCCACCACGTTCTCAGCGGGTGTGCCCTTGGTTGATGCGCTGGACTCAGTGGCTGGAGCTACAGGTAACGTGGTCTTTAAAAACGCTGTAGGGAAAATTAAGACAGAGGTAACCAGCGGTACTCAGCTCAATATTGCCATGCGCTCTACTGAGGTTTTCCCGTCAATGGCGCTGCAAATGACTGCAATTGGTGAGGAGTCTGGTGCCTTGGATGAAATGCTAGACAAAGTGGCTACTCACTATGAGGCTGAGGTGGATAACGCTGTTGATGGTCTGACGGCTCTGATGGAGCCGATGATTATGGCTGTGTTGGGTGTTTTGGTGGGTGGTTTGATTATTGCCATGTACCTGCCAATCTTCCAGTTGGGTGCAGTTGTTTAATGGAATTAATTGAGTTCTTTCAGGTTAGCCCATTGGCATGGATGGCAGTTTGTTTGGTGCTCGGCCTGCTGGTAGGTAGTTTTCTTAATGTGCTGGTGTATCGATTGCCGATTATGCTGGAGCGTAGTTGGCAGGCACAGGCGCGCGAGGTATTAGAGCTGCCAGAACAAAAGGCAGCTGATGTCTTCAATCTTATACAGCCCAACTCGTGTTGTCCTAAGTGCTCAAGCCCTATCAGGGCGTGGCAAAATGTGCCGCTGCTGAGTTGGTTAGCCTTGGGTGGACGTTGCCACAGCTGCAAACAACCTATTAGCAAGCGCTATCCGTTAGTGGAATTGGCCAGCGGCTTGTTGGCTATGGTTATTGCTTGGCAGTTTGGTTTTAGCTGGCTGGCTGCGGCTATGCTTCTACTGACCTGGGGATTGCTAGCGCTAAGCTTAATTGATACAGACCACCAGCTTTTACCTGACACTCTAGTGCTGCCATTGTTGTGGATGGGTTTGCTACTTAATAGCTCTGATTCAGGGTTAGTATCTTTAACGGATGCGCTCTATGGAGCAGTATTTGGTTACTTGAGTCTATGGTCGGTTTTTTGGTTGTTTAAGCTGGTTACTGGCAAGGAAGGCATGGGCTATGGTGACTTTAAGTTGCTGGCTATGCTGGGTGCTTGGGCTGGCTGGCAAATTTTGCCTTTAACTATTTTGCTGTCGTCTTTGGTTGGGGCGGTTTTGGGCATTATTATTTTGCGTCTACAACGCCAAGGCATGGCGCAACCATTACCCTTTGGACCTTATCTTGCTATTGCCGGCTGGATAGCCATTATCTGGGGTGAACAAATCACTCAAGCCTATCTGCAGTTTGCTGGATTTTAGAGAGTTCGTTAGCGGGTTTTCTTTGCTTATGGAGCCTCGTTCGTGTGCTGAGCAAGAGGCTTGTTGCGCATCAGGTTTCTAATCGCGAAACGGTTTGGGTGGCAAGCCTCAGCCAAGTGCAAGGGAACTATCTGTGCGTCATTATTAATCCAAGCAGCCAACATTTCTCCCGCTAATGGCGCAGTAACCATACCACGTGAGCCGTGGGCAGTATTCACATACAAACCTGGATAGTATGGGCAGCTCGCGCTTGGCGTAGCACGTGCGTTTTTGCGTAGTTTGTTGTAACGCAGCTCTAACTGCTGCATATCAGCTACAGGGCCTATGATAGGCATGTAGTCAGGGCTGGTGCAGCGTAGTGCGGCATGACCACTCAGGTGCTCGGGGTTAAGCTGTGCAGCGTTAAGTTGGTGATACAGCTGCGGGCTAAGATCTTTTAGTCTGTGTAAATTGCGCTGCTGGTCTCGGCTGTTGAGTCGAGTATCCGTGCGCTGAAAATCAAAACTTGCACCTAGGCAATGTTGGTTTTCGTGTTGTGGGGCGATATAGCCCTCGGCACTAAGAACTGTCTTCAGCGCACGACTCGCTTGAGTTGCCGGTACAGAGGTGACTTGGCCGTGAATAGGCTTTATTGACAGTGACGCTGTTTGGCTAAAGTCTTTAGCCGCGTTGGCATTGGCGATAATGACGATGGGCGCTTGCGCAATGCAGCCGTGTTCACCCTGTATGTGCCATTGCTGGTGCTGATAGTTGAGGTGCGTAACCTGTTGCTCGGTCAGCAGTTTAATATTTTCATGTTCGATTAATAAGCGACATAACTCAGCAGGCTGTATCCAACCAGACTCTGGGTAGAATAACGCGCCCATTGCAAGCGGTACACCAGCTAGCTCGCTGGCTTGTGGCGCTGTGAGCGGCCTTAGGAATTCAGGATTAAAAGCGGCTGCTAGCTGTGGTTGGCGTTGTTGTTCTTTGGCGTTATAGGCGAGTTGTAGCAGGCCACAGCAATCGAAGTGCGGATTCTCAGACCAGTGAGTGAGTAGACGTCTGCTGAAGCCAAAACCAGCCAAAATAAGCTGGGTCAAATTTGTTTGGTGTGCGGATAGCTTTAAATACAGTACGCCCTGTGGATTGCCAGAGGCTTCTAGGGCAATATGTGGATTGCGTTCAATTAGGGTTACACGCCAGCCGCGGATGGCAAGGCTGTAGGCGCTAGCGCAACCGCTGATGCCGGCGCCAATAATCACGGCATGTTTTTCCGCGTTGCTGGGTTGCGTGGGGCGGGCAAACCATGGGGCTGCCCAACTGGCTGTGTGTGAACCGCTAAATACTCCGCTGAGCATTTCTCTTTTATGACCAAAGCCAGGATGGCGCTGCATGCTAAAGCCTGCAGCCTGTAAGCCGCGACGTACAAACCCAGCGCTGGTGAAGGTGGCAAGAGTGGTTTGCGGTTTCGCCAGTCGAGCAAGTTGGCTAAATAACGCATCGCTCCACATGTCAGGGTTTTTACTCGGCGCGAAGCCATCTAAAAACCAAGCGTCAACCTTAGCATCCAGCTGACTTAGTTGTTCGCTGGCTTCGCCTATGAGCAGCGTTAAGCAAACACGGCCTTGTTGGAAAATAAAATGCTGGTAACCGGGCTGGATAACTAAGTATTGTTGTAACAGCTGTGCGCTGAGCGGTTCAAGCTCAGGCCAGAGCGCCAGTGCGAGTTGTAAGTCGGCGGCGTGTAACGGGT
>LFTS01000095.1:6018-18046 GCA_001513435.1 Gammaproteobacteria bacterium DTU040 | reverse complement strand
AAGGGCGTGCTGTTGTCTAGCTGCTGAAATCGTTCGGTGAGCTGGTTGTGTTGGATAAATACATAACGGCTTTCATCTAAACCCGACTGCTTGGAAAAATAAACGTCAGCAAACTCAGCCGATAAAGGTTGACCCTGCTCGTTCCAATCAATGTGTGCGTGTTGTAGCTGCGTGGTTGTCATATGAAATTGCCGTGTGGTAGTCCGTCCGTTAGCGCGCTGTGCCCAGCAATAAAAATAACGGATAGCTTTGCCCCGTTCTTTTTTCAATAGAGAAAATATGTTGCAGTTTGAGCTGGTGAAATCCTACTTGTTCAGCTTGCTGCATGAGTACATCTGGCTCAAAACCCAAATGTTTCACGCCCTTGGCGTCATTGTCGCCGTGAAAGCTGCCATCTTCAGCATAGAGATCAATGAGCGCCAGTTGACCGCCCGAGACGAGCGCTTGCCGCATGCAGTGTAATAAACGCTGGGTGTCTGCGACGTGATGTAGCGCCATGCTGCTGATAATGCCGTCATAGTGTTGGTCTAACCCGCTAAAAATATCCTGATTTAAGATGGTGATATTGGCAACCTGTTTTGCGGCTAAGCGTTCGAGCATTGCCGCAGAGGTGTCCAGCGCGGTGACTTGGGCTACGTGCTGGGCTAAAGGTACGCTGAGCACTCCAGTGCCAGCACCAAAATCGAGCCAGTGTTGTTTAGGGTCGAGAGCGAGCAGCGGCCAGATTTTTTCTGCCATTGCGCTCAGCTGCTGTGAAGTGGGTGAGCGATCAAAACGCTCTGCAGCTTGGGTAAAGTGCTCTGAAGTAGTGCTCATAAATTTTGCCTATTATACTTTTTCTTTCCACTGATAAAGCAGGTCAAGTGCCTGCTTGGCGGTTAGCTCATCGGGCTTAAGTTCTCGTAGTGCCTCAAGCAAAGGATGCGCCGCACTAGCAAAAAGATCGCTTTGCAGGGGAATGCTAGGTTGCGGTTGCTGCGCTTGGTTTTGCCAGCTTTGTTGTTCCAACTGAGCTAGGAGTTCGCGTGCGCGCACAATAACAGTATCGGGAACGCCAGCTAACTGTGCGACTGCTAAGCCATAGCTTTGGTTAGCCGGCCCTGGCTGCACCTGATGTAAAAATACAATGCGCTCCCTGTGCTCAGTGGCGCTAAGGTGCACGTTAGCAACAGTGTGCAGTTGCTCGGGCAAGCTGGTTAATTCAAAGTAGTGGGTGGCAAAAAGTGTCCAAGCGCGCAGTTGCGCCAGTTGCTCAGCGGCTGCCCACGCCAGTGATAGACCATCAAAGGTGCTGGTGCCGCGACCTACCTCATCCATCAAGACTAAGCTGTGCTGGCTAGCATTATGCAAAATATTAGCGGTTTCGCTCATTTCCACCATAAAGGTGGATCGCCCACCGGCGAGATCATCGCTGGAGCCAATACGCGTAAAGATGCGATCCACTAATGACAACTGGCACTGGCCGGCGGGAACAAAGCTGCCGACATGAGCCAGCAGTACAATCAGCGCGGTTTGACGCATATAGGTCGATTTACCGCCCATATTCGGACCGGTAATGATCAGCATGCGCGTGTCGTTGTCTAGTGCTACATCGTTGGCCACAAAAGGCGTAGTTAAGACGTGTTCAACTACCAGGTGGCGGCCTTGTTGGATGTTTAGTTGCGCCTGCGCGCTAAACTGTGGGCGCTGCAGATCCAGACTGAGCGCGCGCTCGGCCAGATTACATAGCACATCTAACTCTGCCAGAGCGCTGGCGCTGAGTTGTAGTGGACCTAACTGAGTAATTAATACTTCGATAAGCTCATCATAGAGCTGTTTTTCCAGCGTTAAGGCACGGCTTTTAGCGGACAAGGCTTTGTCTTCAAATTCTTTTAATTCGGCGGTAATAAAACGCTCAGCCCCTTTTAGGGTTTGTCGACGGATATAGTCTATCGGCGCTTGCTCAGCTTGCCTGCTTGGTAATTCAATGTAATAGCCATGCACACGGTTATAGCCCACTTTGAGATTGGCTAGTCCAGTGCGCTCTTTTTCGCGAATTTCCATATCGAGTAAAAACTGCGCGGCATTCTCATTCAGTGACAACAGCTCGTCTAGTTCAGCATGGTAACCGCGCTTGAGTACGCCACCGTCACGAATTACCACCGGTGGATTATCGACTATGGCGCTTTGTAGTGTGGCGGATAGCTCAGGATACTGACTGATGTCATCAGCCAGCACGGCTAAGCGGCCCTCGGTAAACTCGCTGAGAGAATCCTGTAAGGCGGGTAGGGCATTGAGTGCATCGCGTAAGCGTGCTAAGTCTCTGGGGCGCGCACTACGTAGGGCAACACGCGCCAAAATACGCTCAATATCGCCAATGTGTTTGAGCTGTGGTTGGATTTTCTCGAACTGGTAATTCGTTAACAGATGCGCAATAGCATCATGGCGTTGCTCAATGGTGGCTTGGCGACGTAACGGGCGGTGCAGCCAGCGGGTTAATAGGCGAGTACCCATAGTGGTTTGGCAGTGATCCAGCACAGACAGTAGGGTGTTGTCGCGCCCACCTGTGAGGTTCTTGTCCAGCTCAAGGTTGCGACGCGTGGCGGCATCTAAAATAACCGTATCGCTGAGTTGTTCGTGTTCCAGCGTGCGAATATGTGGCAATGCAGTGCGCTGTGTATCTTTAGCGTAATTGAGTAAACAGCCGGCAGCGCCAATCGCGAGCGTCAGATTTTCACAGCCAAAACCGCGCAAATCTTGGGTGGAAAACTGCTGGCACAGACTTTTATGGCCGCTGTCTTGGGCAAACTCCCAAATGGGGCGCTGTTGGGTGGTACGTTGTTTGCCGAGCAGGGTTTGATGCGGCCAATCTTCTGGGATTAATAACTCAGCTGGATTAAAGCGCTCCAGTTCAGCAAGTAAGCTTTGTAAATCGTGAAGCTCTTGCACTTGAAAGCGGCCACTGCTGATATCCAAAATAGCCAAGCCAAACAACTCTTCTTCGCCAACCAGAGCAGCAATCAAACTGTCTTGGTGCTCATCCAGTAGTGCTTCATCGCTAATGGTGCCGGGTGTAAGAATACGCACTACTTGACGCTCTACAGGACCTTTGCTGGTGGCAGGGTCGCCCACTTGCTCGCAAATCACTACAGATTCACCCAGTTTGACCAGTTTAGCCAGATAGCCCTCAACCGCATGGTAAGGAATGCCCGCCATGGGTACGGCTTGCCCTGCTGATTGACCGCGACTGGTTAGGGTAATGTCGAGCAGGCGTGCAGCTTTTTTGGCGTCATCGTAGAAAAGCTCGTAGAAATCGCCCATGCGGTAAAACATAATTTGTTCGGGATGCTGGTTTTTCAGCGCCCAGTATTGCTTCATCATGGGGGTGTGTTCTGCGGCTTTACTCATTGAGTTGATGACTCCTAAGAAATGGGGCAGTGATATGTTTGGACTAGCTAGGCGAGAGATGCTTGGCGATGCAAAAGCAGTACTTTACAGCAAAATAACCGAGCAAGTATGCGGGTGGTTACGTATCCGTTGCGTTAGAGTTGCACGTTTGGTTCGGAGGTGTTGCTTTGGCTGTTTTGGTTGCTTGGCGTAACTTGGCTAGCTCAGCATGCTTGCGTAAATCACAAGCCGCCAGCTGCTCACTGCGTAGCTGACGAACAGTCTCTAGGGGGTTGGTATTGTGGTCTTCTGCTTGCATAAAATAAGCAGCATAGCGCTCTTCATCGTTAGGCATGCTGTAGACCTCTTGGTTTAAGGCTATTTATTTTTGCTGCGTAGGGCGCGTTGCATTTCGCGGTCTGAGTCACGCTCTTTAAGTACGTGGCGTTTGTCGAAGTCTTTTTTACCTTTAGCTAAAGCGATTTCGCATTTAACCAGGTGCTTTTTCCAGTACAAAGCAAGTGCCACACAGGTATAGCCCTGACGCTGTACGCCAGCAAAGAGCTTTTCCAGTTCGCGGCGGTGCAGCAGCAGTTTGCGCGTACGGGTGGGATCAGCGACTACGTGTGTGCTGACGGTCTGCAGTGGGCTGATATGACAACCCATCAACCAAGCTTCGCCATCTTTTAACAGCACGTAGCTGTCCACCAGTTGAGCTTTGCCTTCGCGCAGGCTTTTAACTTCCCAACCGGTTAATGCAACGCCGGCTTCGAAGCGTTGTTCGACAAAATAATCGTGCAGCGCCTTTTTATTCAGCGCAATCGTGCCTTTGGTGTTTTGTTTTTTCTGTTTAGCCATAGTGGGCGCATTATAGAGAGAAGTTTGGCTTTAGGCGAGAGGCAAGTCGTTCAGTGGGACATAATTGCATCTGCCGGGTTAATGGTGGTCTGTGTATAATAGCCGGCACATTCACTGATATATTCTCCAAGAGTTGCTATGAGTATCAAAATTCAACGCTCAGCTATTTTGCCTTATTCTGCCGATGCGCTGTATCGGATGGTTAATGATGTAGAGCGTTATCCAGAGTTTTTGCCTTGGTGCAGCAAAACACAGCTCATCTCTGCTGATGAATATTCCATGCGAGCAGCGCTAACGGCATCAAAGCTAGGCATCTCGCATACCTTTATCACCCAGAATGTATTAACGCCCAATGAAAAAATAGAAATTAATCTAGTTGAAGGGCCGTTTAAACATTTGCATGGTGTGTGGCAGTTTAAGCAGCTGGCAGAAAATGCCTGTAAAATGAATTTGGATTTAGAGTTTGATTATTCAGGTACTTTGGTAAAAGCCACGTTGGGCCCGTTATTTACCCAAGCTGCTAATACGATGGTTGATGCGTTTTGTGATAGAGCGAAACAACTTTATGGATAAAACGATGATTAATATTGAAGTGGCTTACGCACTAGCTGACAAGCAAAAAATCAACAGCCTGCGTGTGCCTCAGGGCACTACAGTACGACAGGCAGCATTGCAGTCTGGTTTAGACAGGATTTTTCCGGACTTGGATTTAGCCAATAGCCCCTTGGGTATTTTTTCCAAAGGCATAGCTAAGCCAGATGAGTATGAGCTAAAAAACGGCGATAGGGTTGAAATCTATCGCCCGTTGTTGGCTGATCCTAAAGAGGCGCGTAAAAAACGCGCCGAGAAGGCTGCACAAGCAAAAGAGAGTTAATCTTCTTCTAGGTGTTCTTGTCCAAGAATTTCTTGGTCTTTACTGATGCCAGGTTGGAAGTCACCTGTTAACCCAGTGAGCTGATCCTGTTCGTCAAAAAACAAACTAAGACGCTCTTGGTGGCGATTCTCCCCGCCGGGCTGGATGCTGTATAAGTAATCCCAACGCTGTGGTGAAAAAGTATCTGTTATCAAAGGGGTACCCATGATGAAGCGCACTTGGCGGGTTGTCATGCCGGGCCGCAGCTGGTCAACCATGTCTTGGGTAATGATATTGCCCTGCTGAATATCCAGTTTGTATACTCCGGGAACTGAACAGCCGACAGTTAGCACGCAGCTAAGGCATAAACTTAATAAGACTTTCTTGTGCATTGGCAAATGACTTCCACTTGTTGGTTAAGGCAATGTATGTTTGAGCTCTCAAGCCTGATGCGGGTTGCTGACAAAACGATTAAAAACTCATCTTAATTGTTTGTTTGCGTAACTTGCGTGCCAGAGGTTTCTTAAATCATACCTGTATTATAGACTGATGAGAAACAGCATGAGTGAGAATTCGAATTATGTCTGAAAATGTTGAACTACGTAAGGCTGGATTAAAAGTAACCTTGCCCCGTGTAAAAATTATGCAGATTTTAGAGGCTGCAGACCCCCGTCATATGAGTGCAGAGGATGTGTATAAAACCCTAATGGACGCTGGTGAGGATGTGGGTTTGGCGACGGTTTATCGTGTGCTAACGCAATTTGAAAGCGCTGGATTAGTGATACGGCATAATTTTGATGGTGGTCACGCGGTGTTTGAGCTTGATGATGGTGAGCACCATGATCATATTGTTTGTCTTGACTCCGGCGAAGTGTTTGAGTTTTTTGATCAAAAAATAGAAAAGCGCCAAAAAGAAATTGTTGCTGAAATGGGCTATGAGTTAGTTGACCATAGCTTAGTGCTGTACGTGCGCAAAAAATAACGCACTCTTGCTGGAGCGCAACTTTTCGCGATTTTTTAGCAAACTTTATGCTACATAACTCTTTAGGTTGTGTAGGTGTATGACGGTGTTTGTTTGCGCTTATAGGGAAACACGTCTATGACCTTACCTTCAAGAATAGCGTCTTGCAGGCTTTGCCAGTAGCTGGCTTTAAATAGATCGCCGTGGATTGCGGTAAAAATCTTGCGGTGTTCGCGGTCGGTGAACAAGAAGGTCGGGAATTCTTCCGGAAACACATCATTGGGTGCGACTGAATACCAAGGCTCCGCTGACATCTCATCTTCTGGATAGCGCGGTTCTGGAATGGTGCGGAAATTCACTTCGGTTAGATAGCTGATTTCATCATAATCATAAAATACCACTCGCCCATGACGGGTCACGCCAAAGTTTTTCAGCAGCATATCGCCGGGGAAAATATTGGCCGCAGCGAGTTGTTTTATCGCCCAGCCATAATCCTCTAGCGCATCATGAATTTGCTGCTCGCTTGTAGCGTTATCTAAATAAATATTAAGCGGCGTCATGCGTCGCTCGGTCCAACAGTGTCGCACTAGAACCTCGTCACCCTGCACTTCGATGGTGGCGGGAGCAACCTCTAGTAACTCTTGCAAGCACTCAGGCTCGAATTTACTCACTGGAAAGCGTAAGTCAGAAAACTCCTGCGTATCCGCCATGCGTCCGACGCGGTCTGCGTATTTAACCAAGCGATAGCGGTCAATGACTGTAGCGCGGTCAACAGTTTTTGAAGGTGAAAAGCGATCCTTAATAGCTTTAAATACAATATTAAAACTGGGTAGCGTAAACACCGTCATAACCATGCCACGAATGCCGGGAGCCATCATAAAGCGATCTTCAGTGGTTTCTAGATGTTCCATTAGTGAGCGGTAAAACTCGGTTTTGCCTTGTTTGTAAAAACCGATTGAGGTGTACAGTTCCCACAGTTGTTTGCGCGGCAGTATTTTCTGTAAAAAGCTAATAAATTCAGCAGGATAAGCCACGCGTACCATAAAGTAAGAGCGCGTAAAAGAGAAGATAATCGACACTTCGGCTTCATCGGTGATTGCGGCATCAAAGCGCACGCCTTCGCCTTCGATGTTGAGCAAGGGAAATACCAGCGGCCATTGTTCATCTTGAGTGAAAATACGTCCGAGGATATAGGCACCTTTGTTGCGATACAGGCGCGAGCTGTAGAGCTCAAAAGTAAGATCTGGATCTTTGCATACCCAGTCGGGTAGTGATTGCCTTAGTTGATATTCCAAGCGCTCTAGATCAGCCTGGGTATCGGCATAGGGGATGTCAAACGCGTAGTCTTCGATGAGCTGTTTGAGCATGGCGCGCAGGTCACCATTGGGGCGGTATTGGCGAATTTGCATAGGGGTTTCGCTGCTGACGCGTTCTTTGCGCGTTGTTTGCACAAACATACAGGCATTGCAGATTTTGTCGTGACTAAACAAACTGTTGAAAATCGAGTTAAACCAGGTTTCTGATAGCTCGTCATCAAGGCGCAGATCAATCTGGCCCATGTAAGATTTTTTAATTTCTGGCCAGCAGTCAATATCCAGTAATGTCTGCTCACCATAAATGTTAACTAAGTCTTTACGGGTGTCGAGAATGTGTTCTTTATAGATTTGGATGCGGCGCGCTGAGGCGTGCTGGATTTCCTGCCACATGGCCTGCTCAAAGTGATAGCGCCCCATGTTGGTAATCTTGCGAAATTCATCACGGTAGGTATCAAAGCCATTCAAGATATGGCGTGCGATGGCTACTGCAGAACACTTGACCGTCATACATTCAATCCTCAGTCGTTAGCATAAATGAGTACAACATTACATCTTTTGCACAACTAAGGAAACAGAGTAGCAATCTAGGGGTAAGCCAGAGTCTCACCCTTAGATTACTTATATCTGCAGGTTTACTGGGTGAGCTCTTGCTCGGTAAACAAACCATCAAACAGCATGCTGGATAAGTAACGCTCGCCTGAGTCGGGAATGATGACGACAATGGTTTTACCCTGCATTTGTGGTTTTTCGGCAAGGCGTAGGGCGGCTGCCATAGCTGCACCGCTGGAAATGCCGCACAGAATACCTTCTTCGCG
The DNA here is from genome assembly GCA_001513435.1 of Gammaproteobacteria bacterium DTU040. GTDB lineage: Bacteria > Pseudomonadota > Gammaproteobacteria > Pseudomonadales > Pseudomonadaceae > Thiopseudomonas > Thiopseudomonas acetoxidans. Next base: position 9,877 of record LFTS01000095.1, on the reverse strand, counting down.
CATCAGCCGTAGTGCAACCTGTTTGGCTTCTTCATCATCGATTTTTTCAACCTGATCCACCAAGCTTAAATCTAGGTTGCCCGGAATAAAGCCTGCGCCTAAGCCCTGAATTTTATGCGGTGCCGGTGTTAATGCTTCGCCTGCTTTGGCCTGACTGATGACGGGTGAGCCAGTAGGTTCTACCGCAACGGAGATAATGGGTTTGCCGCATTGGTTTTTGATATAACGCGATACCCCAGTAATGGTGCCGCCCGTACCCACACCGCTGACCAGCACATCAATACGACCATCGGTATCGCGCCAAATTTCAGGGCCGGTGGTTTTTTCGTGGATATCAGGGTTGGCTGGGTTTTCAAACTGTTGCAGTAAAATATGGGTTTGCGGGTTTTGGTCGACAATTTCCTGTGCTTTCTCGATCGCGCCTTTCATGCCCTTGGCGGGTTCTGTCAGAACAATTTCTTCGCCTAAGGCTTTAAGTATTTTACGGCGCTCAAGGCTCATCGATGAGGGCATAGTTAAAATCAAGCGGTAGCCTTTGGCCGCAGCAACAAAGGCTAAACCTATACCCGTATTGCCGGAAGTAGGTTCGACCATGGTGGTGCCGGATTTAAGCGCACCGCTTTCTTCGGCTGCCTGCACCATCGCAGCGCCAATGCGGCATTTCACTGAGCCGGCAGGGTTGCGTGATTCTATTTTTGCCAAAATGGTGACGCCCTTGGGTCCCATACGATTAATGCGTACCAGCGGTGTGTTGCCGATGCTTTGTGCGTTATCCAAATAAATATTACCCATGGTGTAAGCCTCTTTAAAATGTGTCGACTGTCTAGCCGCTTGCTTCCTTGAGCCGGTGCTTGTTTGTAATAAGACAGGTGATTATCGGTTTTTGCTATTCGCATAGTTCTCTATAAACTACTGTTTTCTGCAGAGTATAGCTATAAGCACTATGGTCCTGCAGCGACTAAAAAAGCATAACCATATAAGGTGTTTTTATGAAGTTTGCTGGTACAGATTCTTACGTTGCTACTGAAGATTTAAAAATAGCCGTCAATGCGGCCGTGACTTTGCAGCGCCCGCTGCTGGTAAAAGGGGAACCGGGCACGGGCAAGACTTTGCTTGCCGAAGAGGTCGCCCACGCCTTTAACGCCAAACTGATTACCTGGCACATTAAATCCACCACCAAAGCCCAGCAAGGCCTGTACGAGTACGATGCGGTCAGCCGTTTGCGCGACTCGCAGCTTAATTCTGAGCGGGTGCATGATGTGCGTAACTACATTAATAAGGGCAAGCTCTGGGAAGCCTTTGAAGCCGAGGAGCGGGTGATTCTGCTGATTGATGAAATCGACAAGGCTGATATCGAGTTCCCTAACGACCTGTTGCAAGAGTTGGATAAGATGGAGTTTTACGTCTACGAGACGGACGAAACCATCAAGGCCAAGCACCGCCCGATTATTATCATTACCTCTAACAACGAAAAAGAATTACCGGATGCTTTTTTGCGCCGTTGTTTCTTTCACTATATCGCCTTCCCTGAGCGTGAAACCCTGCAGCAAATCGTAGATGTGCACTACCCGGGGATTTGTCAGGCGTTGGTGAGTCAAGCCTTAGAAGTGTTCTTTGGCATTCGCCAAGCGCCCGGTTTAAAGAAAAAGCCCTCGACTAGCGAGCTGGTGGACTGGTTAAAGTTGTTAATGGCTGATGGTATCAGCGCCGAAACACTGCGTGAGCGTGATGCTAATAAAGCCATTGCGCCGTTGCTGGGCGCGCTGGTGAAAAACGAGCAGGATGTGATGCTGCTTGAGCGCTTGGCCTTTATGGCTCGGCAGGGTAATCGCTAAGGGCATCGCTATGCTGTTGAATTTGTTTAGTGAATTACGCGCGGCGCGTGTACCGGTCTCGCTGCGCGAGTTGTTGGATCTGATTGCTGCGCTGGAAAAAAATATCGTCTTTGCCGATATGGATGAGTTTTATTACTTGGCGCGCGCGATTTTGGTCAAGGATGAACGGCACTACGATAAGTTCGACCGCGCGTTTGCTGCGTATTTTGAAGGGCTGGAAAACCTCAATGAACACATTGAAGCGCTGGTTCCCGAAGAGTGGTTGCGCCAAGAGTTCCTACGCTCGTTAAGTGCCGAGGAGCGCGAGCAAATTAAAAGCTTAGGTGGGTTGGATAATCTCATCGAGGCCTTTAAGCAGCGTTTAGAAGAACAACAAAAGCGTCACAGCGGCGGCAGTAAATGGATCGGTACCGGTGGCACCAGTCCGTTTGGCTCAGGGGGTTATAATCCGGAAGGTATTCGCGTGGGCGATGCCGGTGAGCGCCAAGGCCGTGCGGTTAAAGTGTGGGATAAACGCGAATTTAAAGACCTGGATGATCAGGTGGAGCTGGGCACGCGTAATATTAAAATGGCGCTGCGCCGTTTACGCCAGTTTGCTCGCACCGGTGCCGCCGATGAGCTGGACTTGCCCAGCACCATCAAGCAAACCGCACGCGATGGCGGCCTGCTAAATATTCAAATGCGCCCTGAGCGGCGCAACACCGTTAAGTTGCTGGTGCTCTTTGATATCGGCGGTTCCATGGATGCCCATATTCAAGTCTGCCAGGAGTTGTTTTCCGCCTGTAAAGCCGAATTTAAGTATCTGGAATACTACTATTTTCATAATTATGTGTATGAATCGTTATGGAAAAACAATGCACGTCGCTATCAAGAAAGCACGCCCACCCATGAGGTGCTCAATACCTATGGACAAGATTACAAGGTGATTTTTGTCGGTGATGCAGCCATGGCGCCTTATGAGGTGACCCATATTGGCGGCAGTGTTGAGCATTGGAATAAAGAAGCCGGCTATGTCTGGATGCAGCGGTTTTTGGAGAAATTCGACAAGCTGGTCTGGCTTAACCCTTATCCCAAACAGCACTGGCAGTACACTCAGTCCACTCAGATTATCCGCCAGCAACTGGAAAATCAGATGTATCCCATGACGCTCGAAGGGATTGAACAGGCAATGCGTTATTTGGCGACATAACAAAGCGCTGAATAATTACCTGCGTTTTCAGTCCCCCCATAGATGGGTGGGTGAATTGGTTATATCAAAATCACTTTTTATTCTTTTACAGTCTATCTTGGAGCGCCTAGACTTTAACGCAATCAGCTTAAGCTCGATTGCCACTCAGCTTGGCTATGTTGTTTTCACTTACTATCTGGAGTTCAAGTCATGAAACGTATTTCACTGGCCATTTTTACGCTTGCTATCAGCTTGAGCACCGCGCTCAGTGCTGCCCCGTTGTTGAACGTTTCTTATGATGTAATGCGTGATTTTTATAAGGAATTTAATCCCGCCTTCCAAAAACATTGGCAGGCGCAGGGCAATAAACCTGTGCAAATCCAAATGTCTCATGGGGCGTCCAGCAAACAAGCGCGTTCCGTGATTGATGGTTTGTTGGCCGATGTGATTACCATGAATATGGCCACTGACATCAGCGCACTCTACCAGCACGGCAAACTTATTCCCGAAGACTGGGCGCAGCGTTTACCGAACAATAGCGCGCCTTTTACGTCCGCCACGGTATTGATTGTGCGCCAAGGCAACCCGAAGAATATCCACGACTGGTCGGATTTGGTTAAAGAGGGTGTTGAGGTGATTGTGCCCAACCCTAAAACCTCGGGTAATGGCCGCTATACCTACTTGTCTGCTTGGGCTTACGTGTTACAGCAGGGCGGTAGTGAGCAGGACGCTAAAGACTTTGTAGCCAAGTTATTTAAGCAAGTGCCGATTATGAACACCGGCGGGCGCGCAGCGACCAGTACTTTTATCCAAAACCAAATCGGTGATGTGTTGATTACCTTTGAAAACGAAGCCA
>LFTS01000095.1:0-5941 GCA_001513435.1 Gammaproteobacteria bacterium DTU040 | reverse complement strand
GATAAAGTGGTTGATCGCAAAGGCACACGTGAGTTGGCGCAGGCCTATCTTGAGTACCTTTGGTCCGATGAAGCGCAGCGCATCGCCGCGAAAAACTTTCTCAGACCACGTAACCAAGAAATCTTAGCTGAGTATGCCGATCGTTTTCCACCAGTAGACTTTATTAGCGTAGAGGATACGTTTGGTAATTGGGTAGACATTCAAAGCACGCATTTTAATGATGGCGGTGTGTTCGACCAGATTTATACCGTGCAGTAGAGTAGAACTTTAGTCGCCAAGGACGGCTAGTGACTGCGAGTTAATTGATCTAAATAAAGAATTCAGCAGTGGGTTAAGCGCAGACTGCAAACCCAATGACATGATGTGCAACTGTATCTATGCAGGGTATATTATTTTTTTTGCATTTAAGGAAGCGCTGAACAGCGCGCTGACAACACAGGTAACTATTTAGTGTTTCCTTAATATTCCTGCAGACTGTTACAGTTAAGGAAATTCTCAACAAATCTCAATGCTGAGCGCTTCTTTTATTCACTCTTGTGTTCTGAATACGATTTAAATTAAAAGTAGTCATACAATGCCAAGATTTTTAGCTAAGCTTTCTAAAAGGTTAACCTCGTTGCTGCCGCCTGAGCTGGAATTGCGAGAGCTGTGGTACCTATTAAGCTCGCGTAACCACCCTCTGTTGTTAAACCGCCGTCGCGCGACAATGATCGTTAATCGTGTGCGTCTATTTGCGTTCTTATTTGCAGTGCTTACGCCGCTGTGGAGCGTGATCGATTTTATCGTTTTTGATTCACCGCTCTGGATTTATCTAGCCATCATTCGTGTGTTAGCCAGCGTGGCTTTTTTTGGTTTGTTTTTTGCCTATCAAGCGCCGGGGCGGCTGTTAGATGCTTACCGCTCTATGGCGCTCTTGTTTGCGGTGCCCACCGCGTTTTACATCGCCTCGCACCTGCTCATCTCTGATCAATCGCTAGATAATATTTCCGCCTCACTGGCAACCGGCTATGCATTTTTACCTTTCGTGCTGATGGCAGGCCTGGCTTTATTCCCCTTAACGCTTAAAGAAAATGTCTTGGTGTCAGCGGTGATTATTTGTGCGCAAGGCTTGGTGGGTGTGATGCATTGGAGCACGCTCAATTGGCCATCTTTTATGGGTGGTTTTTGGTTGTTGATTTTAATTTCTGCCGTGGTAGCGTTAGCCAGTCTTAGTCAGTTAGCCTTTATGATCGCTCTGGTTCGTCAGGTTATGCGCGATCCCTTAACGGGCGCCATTACCCGCGGCAGTGGTGAAGAACTGTTAGGCTTCTTTTGGAGTCGCTCCAGTAGACGTGGTTGCTCGTTGTCGATGGCGTTTTTTGATTTGGACCACTTTAAGCAGATCAACGACAACTATGGGCATGAGGCGGGCGATCAGGTGTTGCGTAACTTTGCGAAATTTATTGCAGACAGTAAACGCGCTACAGATGTGTTATTGCGTTGGGGTGGAGAAGAGTTTTTATTATTGATGCCCGATACCAGCTTGGCTGATGCCAAAGTTATGCTCAAACGCCTGCAAGAAAAAGGCTTTGGTGTGCGACCGGACGGTAATCCACTTACCGCCAGCATTGGCCTTGCTGAGCGTCAACACGATAACCTGTTTTCCGTGCAGGATCTGCTAGAACTGGCTGATCAGCGCATGTATGAAGCGAAAGAGCAGGGCCGTAATCGTATTATTACAGTGAGTTAAGTGCGTGCATTATTTAAGTAAAATAACATTATTTTTGGTGGCTGCTTTACTGTCATCAGTGGTGATGGCTTTTCCTTTTGAAGTGAAAGAACAGCTTAACGGCCTGCATATATCCATAGAAACCATGGATTTGGGTGATAACTTAGCAGCCGTGAGCCTGTATAATTATGGTGAACAAGAGGCGCAATGCAGCGTACGCTTTAAGGGTGGCCCACAAGCGCCACGTCTGCGTAAAGCGCGCGTGGCTGTTCAAGAAAGAGTCAATCTGACAGCCAGCTTCAGTAATCAAATTATTCGTATGCGTGTGCAAGTTACTTGCCGCGCTGTTAAGCAAGGAAACTAGATGGCTGCCATAGTAAAACCCTTCTGGCAATATAAAACACTGGCGCAAATGACGTCCGAAGAATGGGATTCCCTCTGCGATGGGTGTGGGCTGTGCTGCTTGCAAAAGCTAGAAGATCAGGATGATGGTAGTCTTTACTACACCCGAATTGCATGCAAATTATTAGACTTAGGCACAGCGCGCTGTAGCGACTACAGTAATCGTCAGAACATTGTTCCTGAGTGTATTGCTTTAACACCTGACAATCTTGCCGCGCTGACATGGCTACCCAAAACCTGTGCTTACCGTTTATTACACGAAAAAAAGCCTTTGCCTGCTTGGCATCATTTAGTATGTGGTGATGTGAATGCCGTGCATGCCGCTGGAATTTCACAGCTTGATAATATGCTCAGCGAGCTGGACGTGGCTGAAGAAGACTGGGAGAAAAACCTCATTTTTCGTGCTTGATAACACAACACCCTCATGTATTAAGTGATGGTGAAATGAGATTGTTTGAGCAGAATACAGCGTTAATACGTGGTAGCATTCCTGCCAAGATAAATTAAGCACAATCAAGCCAAGGGCGTCAGTGAGACGAGCCCTGTGAGCAAGGAACGTGCAGGAGCAGGACACTATAATGACTGAAGTGCAAACCGATAACGCTGAGCGTATTAAGCAGCATTTTGCTGTTCGGGTTATTAATGAAGCACGTATCATTTTGGAAGTGTGGCAAAAAGCACAAACTCAGGAATGGACCAAGCAAGAGGCTGAAACCATGTTGGCGGCAGCTGAGCGTTTGCAAAAATACGCAGAACGCTTTGAACAGCAAGCCCACGCCAATATTGCCGCTGATTTGCTTAGCTGTTTAGGCAAAATTAACGAACAACGTGGCCGCCTGACGACTGAGCGTATTGAGGAAATGACAGCCTTGATGCAAGCGCTCACGCAAACTGGGCTGCGTCAGGACGATCAAAACGCTGCAGGGTTTGTGGTGCCAATTTTGCGTCGGCCCTTGTACATCGCCTTATCTAGCCCCACTCAGGCGCAGCACTTATCGACACAGTTAAAGTTTTTTGGTGTGCAGTCTGAAATTTTCTCTGACGCGCAGGCGTTTAAGCAAGCAGTTAACGAGCGCCGTCCCCCGGTTATAATTTTGGACGTTGATTTTTTCGGACCTGAGCAGGGGTTAACACTCGCGCAAAGCATTCAGAACGATCCCGAAGTAGCGATTCCAATTTTATTCTACAGCCAGCATGATGCCGATGCCTTGGTGCGTTTGGCGGCTGTGCGTGCCGGTGGCGAAGGATTCATTGTCGGCGAGCTGGAAATTTCTGAACTTTTGGAATTGGTGGAAAGTTTTTCTCGCACCAGCCATTTTGATCCGTATCGCGTGCTAGTTGTCGATGACTCGAAAGCGCAGTCTACCTTTACCGAACGCACCCTAAATGGTGCAGCGATTATTACCCGTTCTGTGAATGACCCTACGTTGGCGTTAGCGCAAATGATGGAGTTTGCTCCCGACCTGATCATTCTAGACATGTATATGCCGCAATGCTCTGGCCCTGAGCTGGCTAAGGTTATTCGTCAGAGTGAGCGTTTTGTGGGTATGCCCATCATTTATTTGTCCGGTGAAGAAGACTTAGGCAAACAGCTTAATGCCATGAGTCAGGGTGCCGACGATTTTTTAACCAAGCCCGTTATGCCGCATCATTTGATCGCCACCGTAAGAAACAGAGCCATACGCGCGCGCAATCTTAAAGCTAGAATGGTGCGTGACAGTCTAACTGGGCTCTACAGCCATACACATATTTTGCAATTGCTGGATGATGCCTGCGCTCGCGCGCTAAAAAATGGACAACCGTTAAGTTTTGTCATGCTGGATATTGACCACTTTAAAAAGGTTAACGACACCTACGGCCACCCAATGGGTGATAAGGTGATTAAAAGTTTGGCGCTTTATCTGAAGCAACGCCTACGTAAAACCGATCATATTGGACGTTATGGCGGCGAAGAGTTTGCGCTGGTGCTGCCCAACACCAATGCAGAAAATGCGGCGAAAGTGGTGGATGAAATCAGGCAAAGGTTTTCTGAAATTAGCTACCCAGCGCAGCCGCAGGATCTAAGCTGTGCGTTTAGTGCGGGGGTCGCACAATTTGCTGAAGGCTTAGATGCAATGAAGTTAGCCAACTTGGCTGATCAAGCTTTGTATGTGGCCAAACACAAGGGCCGTAATCAGGTTGCTATAGCCGAACAGCCCTAAGCGTACCTTTTCTACCCTTAAGTGTGCGCTCAGGTTTTTTCTAAAAAAGACCTTCCTTCACCTTGCTCCTCATAAGTCACACCGTCGCGTATATGGTACAAACGCTTAAAGGTGGGAATGATCTTGTCATCGTGCGTCACCACAATCACCGCGGTTTTATAGTCACGCGCTATCTCGTTAAGCGTCTTAATAACGGTTAGTGCGCGCACGCTATCCAGCGCCGCGGTAGGCTCGTCAGCTAAGATTACCGGCGGGCGGTTGATGAGGCCGCGGGCAATCGCAATACGTTGCTGCTCGCCCCCAGATAGGCGTGATGGCAGTGCATGAGCGCGATGCTCTACTTGCAATACAGTCAATAAATCTAATGCTAACTGGCGCGCTTCCTTGTTGTTTATTCCGGCCAACATGGGCAGTAGCGCCACGTTATCCAGCGTGGTTAAAAAAGGAATTAAGTAGGGTGATTGGAAGACAAAACCAATCTTATCGCGGCGTAATGCGCGCAAATCAGAGATTTTCCACGCATTGTCATAAATCAGTTGATCGCCAATATGCATTTGCCCAGCACTGGGTTCGATGATTGCACCAAGGCACTTGAGTAGCGTACTTTTGCCTGAGCCGGACGGGCCGATCAGACCGACCACTTCACCTGGCGCTATTTGCATATTGATCTGCTTCAGAGCATGAACAGCGGTGTCGCCGCGGCCAAAGGTCTTGCTCAACCCTGAAATTTGAATGCCATACTGCTGCATAGTGTTAGCCTCCCACCGCATCGGCTGGATCGACACGCAGTGCTGCATAAATCGCGACAAAACTCGCTAATACACACATACACAGCACCGCGATTAATCCCGTCACTGTATCTTGAGTGATTAACAGCACGTATTTAGGAAAGAAAGGTGCCCATACGGTGGCAGAGATTTTGCCGACTACAAAACCGATCACGCCTAAGGCCAAAGCTTGTTGGATAATCATTGATACGATGGTGATGTTTTGTGTGCCAATCAGCTTTAGTACGGCAATTTCACGAATTTTACCCATGGTCAGGGTGTAAATGATAAAGGCAACAATGGCCGCGCTGACCAGCGCCAAGATCACTAAAAACATCAGGATTTGTCGTGCTGAAGTGGCGATCAGCTTGCCGACTAAAATGTCTTCCATTTGTTCGCGGTCGTAGACTTGCAAGCGTAACCAGCGGCGTATGTCTTGCACGACCTGCTTAGGTTCAGCCTGCGCGTTGAGCTGTACCAGCACGGCGTTGACTTGGGTGTTGCTTTCCTGCAGTTCCAGCACAGCATCCAGCACCTCAGGGTTGCGCGGGTTATTAAACACTGGATTTTGTTTGATGCGGCGGCGATTTTGCACGATGGCATCATTGCTTTTCAGGAACTGCGCTTGTTGCGCATCCTGCAAGGGAATAAAGATCATGGGATCGCCGCTGGATGACACCATGCGTCGGGTTAAACCAACGATAAGATAGGTGTTACGGCGGATTTGAATGTGCTCACCCAGTTTAAAACCACTGGCAATATCGGCCACGGCCTCATAATGGTTTTTGCTAACTTGTCGTCCGGCTAATAACGTCAGTGGCCAGCCTGCCGAGCCGGGACCAGTGTTGGCAATACCTGTAACC